>NZ_JBEZKL010000054.1:0-47796 GCF_040704695.1 Streptomyces sp. NPDC048411 | reverse complement strand
GATGCAGGCTTGCCCGAGCGCCGGCGAGCAAATCAAGGCGTGGCTGAAGGGTCCCACCGGCTTTGACAGGGGCACCTTGTGGTGGGATCGCCCGTCGAAGGGCAGGTCACGCTGGGCGCCGAGGAGGGCCAAGAAGGACGACACGGATCGGCTTTCGTCAGGTCGACGCAAGAACGGGCGGGTGACAGCAGGGGAAGCCGCTGTCCGGCGGGGTGGGCGCGTGCCAGACTGACGGCATGACGGCTGACGCATTGCACCTGACCGCCGCGATCACCCACGAGGGCGAGTGGTACGTGGCTCGCTGCCTCCAGGTCGAGGTCACCTCCCAGGGAGAGACCATCGAAAAGTCTCTGGAGAACCTGCGCGAGGCACTGGAGCTTTACTTCGAGGACGCCCCCGCTCCCGAGGTCACCGACGTGATCACCGCCCCCGTCGAAGTGCGGCGCGTCGCATGAGCCCTGCTGTCCCCACAGGCCTCTCCGGTGCGGCCGTGGCCAAGGCCCTCGAACACGGTGGGTTCGAGCGCATCTCCACCCGCGGTAGTCACGCCAAGTACCGCAACGGTGAGCGAACCGTCATCGTCCCCCTTCACCGCGGTCTTGCGCCCGGCACCCTTCGTTCCATCCTCCGTCAGGCAGACTGGACCGTCGACGAGCTTGACGAGCACCTGAAGTAACGTCGCGAGGCACAGGGCGCTGACGGCAACGCTGACGGCAACCGGCCCCTGACAGCAACGCACACCAGCGCACTTGAACGGACCGGCGAACCACTCCTGACCTGCGCGACCGACCGCGCAGAGGCTCCCGCAGGCCCGTCAGTCCGGACCCGTCAGTACCAGCTCCCGCCGCCTGGCGTGCCGGCGCAGCAGCGCTCCCCGCACTCCCATCCCGATCAGGACGAGCAGCCCGCCCGCCGCGGCCGCCGATCCCGCCCGCAGACCGGGCGGCCGGAACGTGCAGTCGACCGTGGACGTGTGGGCGGGGACCGGGACCGCGACCAGGCCCAGATACGAGTCGGCGGGGCGCCCCTGGCAGCTCCAGCCCGCGATCCTGGGTGCGGCGAGCACGACGGTGCCGTGGCTGCCGGGCGGCAGTTCGGCCCGTACGCCGTCATCGGTGACGTGGACGGATGTCGCGCCTGTGCGCTGCAGCCCGGTCACGGCCTTCGCCAGTCGGCCCCGGTCCAGGCAGCCGAGGGGCTCGTGCGGCACGGTTCCCGTGTGGGCGGACGTCAGTGTGACCACGACCGGCACGCTCCCGGCCACGGCCTGCCCGTCACCACCCGCCACGCGTCCCAGCGATTCCATTGCCGCGCGCCGGGACGGCAACAACCCCCGGATCTCGGCTTCTTCCGCGCCCGGCTGATCATCCAGCCGAGCCGAGCCGAACAGCCCGGGCGCCCACAGGTACGCCTCGCTGCCCGCCGGACAGAGGGCGGTCAGCTGGTACGTGCCGAGCCCCACCCGGTGCGTGTACGAGCCCTGCTCCTCGACCGGAGCACCGCTCACCCTCCGGAGTGTCGGCTGCGGCACCGTATAGACCTGCGAGCCCAGCAGCGCCTCCTGGTTACGGAACGGCGACCGGCCGAACGACGGTGCCGCGCCCGGCTGTCGCACGGTCACCAGCGGCGGCACCTCCTGCCGCGTCACCGTCACCGGCCGGTCGTCCGGCGGCATGTTCGGCCGCTGGTGCGGGTCGCGTGGCCCGTACACCCGCGCGCCGACCGAGAAGATCGCGTCGGTGACGGGGTTGTTCAGGCTGTGCATGGCCCGGCCGTTGGACGTCCAGCCGGCGCCGAGGGCGGCGAACGTGCGGGCCAGCACGTCCGGTGTGTGGCTGCTGTAGTACGCGGCGCCCTGACCGCCCACGAGCAGCGGATCGTTGGAGGTGCTCAGTTCCCCGCCGGGGTCGGTCCGGTAGTCGGGCCAGCCGTCCGCGCCGGCCACTGCGGCGGCCTCCACCCGCTGCCGCTCGCCCCACGGCGCATAGTCGTCGAGCCTCGCCACGCGCTGACGGTCGGCGAACGCGGTGGTCGCCGCCGCCTGCCCCACCAGCGCCCCGGCCAGCAGCATGGTGGCGACCGGCGCCCAGCGGCCCCGGCCGGGCAGAGCCAGCGCGGCGGCCGTCGCCACCAGACCGACCGCGAACAGCAGGTACGACAGGTGCGTGACCTCGACCTGGGTGCTGAAGGCCGCTCCCGCCGCGACCAGCGCCAGCACCCCGCACCCGGCGATCAGGGCGCGGCGTCCGGGCCGTCCGTACGAGAGGGAGATCCAGGCGGCCATCACGACCAGACCGGCGAACACGAACGTTTGCCGGTACGGACTGCCGTTGGGTGTCGCGAACGCGTGCCAGACGAGATGGGTCGGCCCCCACTGCAGGGACAGCCCGACCCCCGCCACCAGCCCCGCCCACGCCCACCGTTCGCGCCCCGGCACCCGCCCATGGAAGACGAGGGCGCAGGCCGGGAGCAGCGCGACCGTGGCCAGGAAGAGGGCGGGGGTGAAGAAGCTGTATGTGGTGGGGAGCAGCCGGGCGAGCACATCGGGCCAGGGCGCGGGCCGGAACGTCCGAACCCAGCCGGGGTAGGCGTGTTTCGTGCCCAGGTAGACGGGAAGCAGCAGGGGCGCCGCGAGAGCGACCCCCAGCAGCACGGTCCCGACCGCCAGCGCCAGCCCCCGTACCGCCGCCCTCCCCTTGTCGCCCTCAGTCACGAGGCGCACCACCAGGACCAGAGCGGCCCCCAAGGTCGCCATGTACGCCGTATAGAAGTTGGCGGTCCACACCACCGCGACGAGCAGCGGCGCCACCACCCGGTGGCGCCCGGTCCGGGCCCATTCACCGGCCAGGCAGAGCAGCGGCAGGGCGATCAGCCCGTCCAGCCACATCGGGTTGTACGACGCCTCGACGACCGACCAGCCGCACAACGCGTACGCGGATCCGAGCACCCCCGCCACCCACCAGCGCCCGCTCCGCAGCACCGGAAGCAGCCACGCCATCGCCGCCGCGGCCGACGCCATCTTCAGGACCGTCAGCACGTACACCGCGAGGTCGATGCGGTCCCGCGGAAAGACCCCGACGAGCAGCGCGAACGGGCTGGTCAGATAGGTGCCGAGGTCCGGCAGGAAGCTGGTCCCGTATCCGGACGACCAATTCAGGAACAGCCCGCCGTCGGCGTTTTTGTGCAGCAGGTCCCAGAGCCGGGTGTGGAACGGAACGAACTGATTTCCGAGGTCATTGACACTCCTCGTGTGTGGCCCGAACGGAAAGCTGCGGGCCGCCGCATCGCCCGCGCACACGGTGACGGCAGTGATCAGTGCGGCGAGCCCGGCCGCGGCCGAGCGGGGGCGGAAGGTCGGCATACGGAGGAATATGGCAGCCACGGGCGAGTGAACCGTGTCGAAATGTTTCCTCCATAGTTCAATTCACGCAATGGTTGCTCACTATCCATGTGACGCATATATGTCTGACGGAACGACAGGGTGAGATACTTCCGTGCTGGTCTCGCTGGTGGTGCCTTGTTTCAACGAGGAGGAGATCCTCGGACGCTTCCATGCGCGTGTCACGGAGCAGATGACGCGGCTGGGGCATGATTTCCAGCTGGTCTACGTCGATGACGGCAGCGCGGACCGCACGCTTCCGGTTCTGGAGGAACTGGCCGCCGCCGACCCGCGGATCCGCTACCTCTCCTTCAGCCGGAACTTCGGCAAGGAGGCCGCCATGCTCGCCGGCCTCCAGCACGCCGACGGCGACGCGGTCGTCATCATGGACGCCGACCTCCAGCACCCGCCGGAACTCATCGGCCGCATGCTGGACGAGCACGCCGACGGCTACGACCAGGTCATCGCCCGCCGCACCCGCAAGGGTGACCGTCTCACCCGCACCCTCGGCGCCCGCGCCTACTACTGGCTGATCAATCGCCTGGTGGACGTGGAACTGGTCGACGGCGTCGGCGACTTCCGGCTGCTGTCCCGGCGTACCGTCGACGCCGTCCTCGAACTCACCGAGTGCAACCGGTTCTCCAAGGGACTGTTCGCCTGGGTCGGATTCCCGACGACGACCTTCGGTTACGAGAACGCCGTCCGCGAGCAGGGCAGCTCCGCCTGGACCTTCGGGAAGCTCCTCAACTACGGACTCGACGGGCTGCTCTCGTTCAACAACAAGCCACTGCGCGCCGCGTTATACCTGGGCATGGTGCTGATGTCCGTCGCCCTCGTCTATGCCACCTGGATCGTCGGATTCGCCCTGGTGAAAGGCGTGGACACGCCCGGCTATGTCACGCTCATCGTCGTGGTCACGGCTCTTGCCGGGGTGCAGATGGTGATAGTGGGTGTGGTCGGTGAGTACGTCGGCCGCATCTACTACGAGGTGAAGCGGCGACCGCACTTCCTGGTGAAGGCCGACAATACCGCCGTACCGAATCAGCAGGCCCGGGAGTTCGTACGCCGATGACGGTCCGGGCGCAGATGATCCGCTTCGCACTCGTCGGCGTCGTGAATACCGGTACGTACTACGGCTGCTATCTGGCCCTGCTGACCAGGCTGCCGTATCTGGCCGCGCATGTGATCGCGTTCGCGTCGAGCATGACCGGCTCGTTCCTGCTGAACTCGTACTTCACCTACCGGACCCGCCCCACTTGGCGGAAGTTCCTGCTCTTCCCGCTGACCAACGCCGCCAATTTCACCGTCACGACCGGGGGCGTCTGGCTGCTGGTCGACCTCGCCGGATTCAGCAGCCGCTACGCACCGCTGGTCGCGGCGGTGGCGGCCATCCCGATCACGTTCGTGGTGTCCCGCGCGATCATGCTGCGGCCGGAAACGGCCATGGAGGGGCGGTGAACAGGCCCACATCCCCAACTCCTCCCGAATCGTTGGTCGAATCAGTGGCCGGGATCACGCCCACTGCCTAACATCGATCACCGCAAGGTCTTGTGCGCCCGCCCGTCGCCCGACCACCACCCCTCAAAGGGGCGCGGCGCGCCGCACCTGCTGTCGCAATCTCCCCGGGAGGCTCCTTTGCACCGCCGCCGTCGCACCGCGCTCGTCGTCTCCGCCGCCATGCTCGTCGCGGCGCCGCTTCTCTCCGCCTGCGGCAACCAGGCCCACCCAGGTGCCGCAGCCGTGGTCGGCGGAGACCGCATCGAGGTGTCCACCGTGCAGGCCCAGGTGGCGGACGTACGCACCGCGCAGAACGAGTCCGACCAGTCCGTCCAGCTCATCAACAAGTCCGGGCAGCTCAGCCGGGCCAAGCTGCACGGGATGATCTTCGACCGGATCCTGGACAAGGCTGCCGCGGACGCGGGAGTCACGGTCAGCCGCAAGGAGGTCCAGGAGATGCGGCAGTCGGCGGTCTCCCAGTCCGGGGGAGAGGATCAGCTGCGGGCGATGATGCTGCAGCAGAGCTGGGTCGCCCCGAACCAGATCGATGCCGTCCTGCGCGAGCAGGTCCAGCTGTCGAAGCTCGCCCAGGCGCTCGGTGCCGACCTGCAGCAGCCCGCCGGGCAGAAGGCCGTCGGCGATGCGCTCAGTGCGGCGTCGAAGTCGCTCCACATCGACGTCAACCCGCGCTTCGGCACCTGGGACAACAAGCAGACCCAGCTCGCCGACTACAAGGCCCCGTGGATCACCCAGGTCACCAAGCCGGCCCAGCAGGACGCCCCGGCCGGCGCCTAGGGTCTTCCGTTCGGATCGTGCCGGACCCCGCGGGCCCGGCATGATGCGAACGAGAGGCGTCCGGCCGGTCGGGCCGGTCGCCCACCCCCTGGTGCCCCTCCCGGCACAACACTGCCGGTCACGGCACGAGTAGGTTGGTGGGGTGAACGCTGAAGACCCCGGTCGTATCGTCCTGCTCACCGCCAGCCACCGGGTCGCGCCCGGACTGCTGTCCTGGCCCGCCTGGCAGACGCTGCACGCCGCCGACCGGGTGCTCTGCGCCGAGTCCGACCAGCCCCAGCTGCCGTACCTGCGCGAGGCGGGCGTCACCGTCGAGCACACCGCGCCCACCGCGCAGGAACTCGTCGACGCCTGCGCGGGCGGCCGGACCGTTGTGGTCGTGACCGGTGGTGAGGGCAATCAGCCGCTGACGGACGGGCTGGCCCGGCTGGCCGGCTCGGGCCGGGTGCAGATGCCGAACCTGGAGCTGCTGCCCGGTTCGTACGATCTGCCCGGCGCCCGCCTTCTCGACCTCGTCCAGGTCATGGACCGGATCAGGGGCGAATGCCCGTGGACCTCGCAGAAGACCCATGAGGGGCTTGCCAAGTACGCCATCGAGGAGGCGTACGAACTCGTCGAGGCGATCGAGGACGGCGACCGCGACGAACTGCGCGAGGAGCTCGGGGACGTCCTTCTCCAGGTCGTCTTCCACGCCCGGATCGCGGAGGAGGACACGGACGAGCCGTTCTCCGTCGACGATGTCGCCGCGACCCTCGTCGAGAAGCTGATCCACCGCCATCCGCATGTCTTCGGTGACGAGACCGCCGAGACCCCGGAGGACGTCCACGCGCACTGGCTGCGTACCAAGGCCATCGAGAAGCAGCGCGACTCGGTCACGGACGGCGTCCCGCTCGGGCAGCCCGGACTGGCGCTGGCCGCGAAGCTGGCGAGCCGGGTCCGTGCCGCCGGACTCGATGTGCCGCTCCCGTCGGGCGACAGCATCGGTTACGAGCTCCTCGCCCTGGCCGTACGCGCGGAACAGGACGGCACGGACCCCGAGGCCGCCCTGCGCGCTGCGGGCCGCGCCTACCGGGACGCGATCCTCGCCGCCGAGGCCAACGGATAACGTCAGGGGGTGAACGACAGCCCCGCCGACGCCCCCGAACTCTTCACCTGGGAGTTCGCCACCGACCCGTACCCGGCCTACGCCTGGCTGCGCGAGCACAGCCCCGTGCACCGCACCACGCTGCCCAGCGGGGTCGAGGCATGGCTCGTGACGCGGTACGAGGACGCCCGCCAGGCCCTCGCCGACGCCCGGCTCTCCAAGAACCCCGCGCACCACGACGAACCGGCGCACGCCAAGGGGAAGACCGGCATCCCGGGCGAGCGCAAGGCGGAGCTGATGACGCATCTGCTGAACATCGACCCGCCCGACCACACCAGGCTGCGCCGACTGGTCTCGAAGGCGTTCACGCCGCGCCGGGTCGCTGAGTTCGCCCCGCGCGTGCAGGAGCTGACGGACCGCCTCATCGACAACTTCATCGAGGAGGGATCCGCGGACCTCATTCACGACTTCGCGTTCCCGCTCCCCATCTATGCGATCTGCGACCTGCTCGGCGTCCCGCGCGAGGACCAGGACGACTTCCGGGACTGGGCGGGGATGATGATCCGCCACGGCGGCGGTCCGCGCGGCGGGGTGGCCCGGTCGGTGAAGAAGATGCGCGGCTATCTCGCGGAGCTCATCCACCGGAAGCGGGAGAACCCGGGGGAGGACCTGATCTCGGGACTGATCCGGGCCAGTGACCACGGCGAGCACCTCACCGAGAACGAGGCCGCCGCCATGGCCTTCATCCTCCTCTTCGCGGGATTCGAGACGACGGTCAACCTGATCGGCAACGGGATGTACGCCCTGCTGCGCAATCCGGAGCAGCGGGAGCGGCTGCAGCGCTCGCTCGACGCGGGGGAGACAGGGCTGCTGGAGACCGGTATCGAGGAGCTGCTGCGGTACGACGGTCCGGTGGAGCTGGCGACCTGGCGGTTCGCCACCGAGCCGCTGATCCTCGGCGGGCAGCGGATCGTGGCGGGTGACCCCGTACTGGTGGTGCTCGCCGCCGCCGACCGGGACCCGGAACGGTTCGCGAACCCGGACACCCTTGACCTCGCGCGGCGTGACAATCAGCACCTTGGATACGGGCACGGCATCCATTACTGCCTGGGAGCACCGCTTGCGCGACTGGAGGGACAGGCTGCCCTGGCCACGCTGTTGAGGCGCCTCCCGGATGTGCGGCTTGCGGTGGAACCTGCCGATGTGCGCTGGCGTGGCGGACTCATCATGCGTG
Organism: Streptomyces sp. NPDC048411; assembly: GCF_040704695.1. Lineage (NCBI taxonomy): Bacteria > Bacillati > Actinomycetota > Actinomycetes > Kitasatosporales > Streptomycetaceae > Streptomyces > Streptomyces sp. NPDC048411. The sequence continues at coordinate 39,807 of NZ_JBEZKL010000054.1, read as the reverse complement.
GTCTGCGCACGCTTCCGGTGGAGTTCGGTCCCGGCCGGCGTTCCGATGAGGGTGACACTCTGTCAACTCTGTGACTTTCACGTGATCTGCGCTGCATCGACTTGTGACAAGCGTTCGAGTGCCGCTACGTTCACCGTTCGACTCACCAGTCACTTGTCAGTCACACGGAAGGCAATCCCATGGGCTCCGCGAACGGCAGGCACCGTCGCCCTCGCCAGGCACCCGCGATCGTCGTCGCCGCAGGCGTGACCGGTTCGGCCATCGCTATTCCCCTGCTCGGTGCGGCCGGTGCGCACGCCGCCGACGCCACGACCTGGGACCGGGTCGCGGAGTGCGAGAGCGGCGGGATGTGGAGCGCCGACCTCGGCAACGGTTTCTACGGCGGTCTTCAGTTCTCGCAGGATGCCTGGAAGTCGTACGGCGGTGAGGCGTACGCCGCGCGCGCGGACCTCGCCAGCCGCTCACAGCAGATAGCGGTCGCCGAGAAGGTCCTGGAGGACCAGGGGCCGAAGGCGTGGCCCAGCTGTGCGGGCATCTCCGGGCTCACGGAGGACGGGGTGTTGCCGGGGGTCGACCCGGGAGTCGTGCCGTCGGCCGAACCGGCGAAGGGCGGGGACGCGTCCGAGGCGCCGTCCGCCAAGGCGTCGCACAAGGCGTCGCACAAGGCGTCGGGCAACGCGTCGCACAAGCCGTCGGCAGAGCCGTCAGCCACATCACCGTCCAAGAAGTCTGATTCGTCTGACTCGCCCCAGAAGTCCGACGTCCCCGGAAATGAGGCGGGTGGCAAGCACCGTGGCGCGCCGGCCTCCGAGGTGAGTCAGGGTGCGGGCAGGGGCGGTGGCCGGGACTCGGGCCGGCATGCTTCCCGCGGCAACAGTGAGGGGCGCGACACGCGCGCGGTGGCGGCCGACGGCGATTACACCGTCCGGCCGGGCGACAACCTCTCGGCGATTGCTGACGCACAGAAGGTTCCCGGCGGATGGCCCGCTCTCTACAAGGCGAACAAGGGTGCGGTCGGCGGCGACCCGGACCTCATCCTGCCTGGCCAGAGCCTCGATCTCGGCGTGAAGTCGAAGTGAGAGCAGTCTGATAAACGGCTAAAAGCACCCCAGAAACCGGGGTAGTTCAGGGACCTATGTCCGCTTATGCGTAAGTGAGACATGGGTCTCTTTGCGTCAATTGGCGTGTCGCGCCTGCCGGGTCTGTCCGCATCGCCCCTCACCTGCGAAAACGCTGCGCATTCGGATGCAGGTAAGGACTGATTGTCCGTTATGCCCATCTTTGAATGTCGAGGTTGCATACGTTTACGGTCGGAACCGCTCGCACCGCGGGCCCCGTCGACCGTCACGCCGAATCCTGCCGTCGGTCGAAGGGAACAGACGCGTAAAGCGCCGTAGGCAGGAGCGGGGGACCCAGGTAAGCCGCCGGGCCCGATGGTCGAAAGACCGTCAGGACCGGCTCGGGGTGAAGTCGCGTGCTAGGACATGCGACCGGGCAACTCACTTGGCCCGAACCCGACAGCTCACCTCGTAGGCGTCGGTGAGGAGAAGTTCCATGCTGCTGAACAGCAAGGGCAAGCACCGTCGCCCGTCCAAGGCCGTCCGTGTCGCCACGCTCGCCGGTGTCACCGGTGCCGCCATCGCCGCTCCTCTGATGGGTGCGACCGGTGCCTCCGCCGCCTCCGTCGCCACGTGGGACGCCGTCGCCCAGTGCGAGTCCGGTGGCAACTGGTCCATCAACACCGGCAACGGCTACTACGGCGGCCTGCAGTTCTCGCAGTCCAGCTGGGCCGCCGCCGGTGGTACGCAGTACGCCCCGCGTGCCGACCTCGCCACCAAGGCTCAGCAGATCGCCACCGCCGAGAAGCTCCTCGCCATGCAGGGCCCGGGTGCCTGGGGCTGTGCCGGCGCCGGTCGCCTCACCAACGATGGTGTCGACCCGGGTGTCGACACCGGTTCCACCGCGCAGCAGAACGCCCCGGCGCAGCAGTCGAAGCAGGCCGCGCCGAAGCAGGCCGCGCCGAAGCCGGCCGAGCGCACCGAGGCCCCCGCCGCCTCCCGCGCGGACCGCGGCACCGCCCCCAAGAAGACCGTCACCACGCCGACCGGCGAGAAGGTCGCCAAGGGCGACGGCGAGTACACGGTGAAGTCCGGCGACTCGCTCAGCAAGATCGCCGCGCAGCACAAGGTGAAGGGCGGCTGGCAGCAGCTCTTCAAGCTGAACAAGGACATCGTCCAGGACGCCGACCTGATCTACCCGGGTCAGCAGCTCCACCTGACGAAGTAGGACGGGCGCTCCGTGGACACGGGCTCCCCGTAGACACGGGCTCTCTCCTCCCCGAGCACCCCGACCCGGCGCGGATTCCCCCGTACGTGCCGGGTCGGGGTTTTTCGTATTCACTGTTCAACCGTTGTCGTTACCGTCCAGTAGAAATCTGGACCTTTGCCCTGCTACGAGTGCCCTTGGGTCCTTTTTCGTCCCAGGGGGCGGGCGGTCGGCGGACCGAGGCGGCCCAGCCGGTTAGGCTCTTGTCGCAAGGCCAAAGCGACCCTGCACAACCAGCGTCATATCCCAGAAGGAGATGCCTCGTGCCGTCCATCGACGTCGTCGTAGCCCGGGAAATCCTCGACTCCCGCGGAAACCCCACGGTCGAGGTCGAGGTTGGCCTCGACGACGGCAGCACGGGCCGTGCTGCTGTGCCGTCCGGCGCCTCCACCGGTGCGTTCGAGGCCATTGAGCTTCGCGACGGTGACCCCAACCGCTACCAGGGCAAGGGCGTCGAGAAGGCCGTCCTCGCCGTGATCGAGCAGATCGGCCCGGAGCTCGTCGGCTACGACGCCACCGAGCAGCGGCTGATCGACCAGGCCATGTTCGACCTGGACGCCACCGAGAACAAGGGCTCGCTCGGCGCCAACGCCATCCTCGGCGTCTCGCTGGCCGTCGCGCACGCCGCGTCCGAGGCCTCGGACCTGCCGCTGTTCCGCTACCTCGGTGGCCCGAACGCGCACCTGCTGCCCGTCCCGATGATGAACATCCTCAACGGTGGGTCGCACGCCGACTCCAACGTGGACATCCAGGAGTTCATGATCGCGCCGATCGGCGCGGAGTCCTTCTCCGAGGCCCTGCGCTGGGGCGCCGAGGTCTACCACACGCTGAAGAAGGTCCTGAAGACCAAGGGCCTGTCGACCGGTCTCGGCGACGAGGGCGGCTTCGCGCCGAACCTGGAGTCGAACCGCGCCGCCCTGGACCTCATCATCGAGGCCATCAAGGAAGCCGGTTACGCCCCGGGCAAGGACATCGCGCTCGCGCTCGACGTCGCCGCCTCGGAGTTCTACAAGGACGGCACGTACGAGTTCGAGGGCAAGTCCCGCTCGGCCGCCGAGATGACCGAGTACTACGAGGAGCTCGTCTCCGCGTACCCGTTGGTCTCCATCGAGGACCCGCTGTACGAGGACGACTGGGCCGGCTGGAACGTCATCACCCAGAAGCTCGGCGCCAAGGTGCAGATCGTCGGCGACGACCTGTTCGTCACCAACCCGGAGCGCCTGGCCCGCGGCATCGAGGAGGGCTCCGCCAACGCCCTGCTCGTCAAGGTCAACCAGATCGGTTCGCTGACCGAGACCCTGGACGCCGTCGAGCTGGCCCAGCGCAACGGCTTCAAGTGCATGATGTCCCACCGCTCCGGCGAGACCGAGGACGTCACCATCGCCGACCTCGCCGTCGCGGTGAACTGCGGCCAGATCAAGACCGGCGCCCCGGCCCGCTCGGACCGCGTCGCCAAGTACAACCAGCTGCTGCGCATCGAGGAGATCCTCGACGACGCGGCGGTGTACGCGGGCCGCTCCGCGTTCCCGCGGTTTCGCTCTGCGAACTGATCAGCACAGCGCTCTGCGAACTGATCAGCACAGCGCTCTGCGAACTGATCAGCACAGCGCTCCGCTGACTGATCAGCACGGCAAGGGCTGATCGCAGGCCCGGTACCGGGCAAAGGCCACGGCCTCCGTCCGTCCCCGCACTCGGTCCCGTACCGTGTGCGGGGACGGACGTGCGTAGTGGGGAGGCGGAGACATGGCCGCGAAGGACCGGGACCGGTTCTCCACCGCGACCCGGCTGCGACTGCTCGGTGAGCAGACCGCCGCCCGCGTCTACCGGTCCCAGAACCGCCGCCAGGCCCGCCGCTCCCGGCTCACCGGCCGGGCCGCGTTCCTCGCCCTGGTCGTCTGCTCCCTGGTGGTGGCGCTCGCGTACCCGATGCGGCAGTACGTGTCGCAGCGCGACGACATCGCCGACCAGGAGCGGCTGGCGCAGGAGGCCGAGAAGCGCACCGAGGAGCTGCGCGACGAGAAGGCGCGCCTCCAGGACGACGCGTACGTCCGGCGGCTGGCCCGGGAGCACCTGCACTACGTGAGTCCCGGGGAGACCAGCTACACGGTGATCGACCCCGACGCGGCGAAGGAACGCAGCGGAGGGGCGAAGGAGACCGACCGGCCGTGGCACTCCAACCTGTGGGACGGCGTGGACAGCGCCGACCGCAACTGACTTCTCATTCCCTTGTTCACCTCGTCTCCGCAGCACTGTGCGGAGCCGTAGTTCACGCATCCGAGTAGATCCAAGGCAGGCATGGAAACGCCCCCTCCCCAGACCGAGTCCACCCCACCCACCGAGGCGGACATCGCCGCGTTCCAGCAGCAGCTCGGCCGCCCGCCGCGCGGGCTGCGTGCGATCGCGCACCGCTGCCCGTGCGGCAACCCGGACGTGGTCGAGACGTCCCCGCGGCTGGAGGACGGTACGCCGTTCCCGACGACGTACTACCTGACGTGCCCGCGCGCGGCTTCCGCGATCGGCACGCTGGAGGCGAACGGCGTCATGAAGGAGATGACGGACCGTCTGGCCACGGACCCGGAGCTGGCGGCTGCCTACCGTGCCGCGCACGAGGACTACATCGCCCGGCGTGACGCGATCGAGGTGCTGGAGGGCTTTCCCAGCGCGGGCGGCATGCCGGACCGGGTGAAGTGCCTGCACGTGCTGGTGGGGCACTCGCTGGCGGCGGGGCCGGGCGTGAACCCGCTGGGCGACGAGGCGATTGCGATGCTGCCGGAGTGGTGGCGCAAGGGGCCCTGCGTGACGCCGTGCGGCGCGCCGGAGGAGAAGGACGGCCTGACCGTCGAGACGTCGGAGGGCGGGTACGTCGCGTTCCGGCCGGCCGACGGGGCGCCGGACGAGGGCTGACCGTTCCCCCGGGGGCTCCGCCCCCGGACCCCCGCTCCTCAATCGCCGGAGGGGCTTGATTTCTAGGAGCACCCATGACCCGCGTTGCCGCCATCGACTGCGGAACCAACTCCATCCGACTGCTCGTCGCCGACGCCGACCCCGCCACGGGTGAGCTCACCGAGCTCGACCGGCGGATGGAGATCGTCCGCCTCGGCCAGGGCGTGGACCGCACCGGCCGGCTCGCGCCCGAGGCCCTGGAGCGGACCTTCGCCGCCTGCCGCCAGTACGCGGAGGTGATCAAGGAGTACGGCGCGGAGAAGATCCGCTTCGTCGCTACCTCCGCCTCCCGCGACGCGGAGAACAGGGACGAGTTCGTCCGCGGCGTGCTGGACATCCTCGGCGTCGAGCCCGAGGTGATCAGCGGCGACCAGGAGGCCGAGTTCTCCTTCGACGGCGCCACCAAGGAGCTCGCGGGCAGCGAACACCTGCCGAAGCCCTACCTGGTGGTGGACATCGGCGGCGGATCCACCGAGTTCGTCGTCGGCGACGACCGGGTCCTGGCCGCGCGGTCGGTGGACATCGGCTGCGTACGGATGACCGAGCGCCATCTTGTACGCGACGGTGTCGTCACCGACCCTCCCACACCGGGTCAGATCACCGCGATCCGCGCGGACATCGACGCCGCCCTCGATCTGGCCGAGGAGACCGTCCCGCTCACCGAAGCCGCCACGCTCGTCGGCCTCGCCGGCACCGTCACCACTGTGGCCGCGATCGCGCTGGGACTGGAGGAGTACGACTCCGAGGCGATCCACCACTCCCGGATCTCCTTCGAGCAGGTCCAGGAGATCACCGGACGGCTCGTCACCTCGACCCACGCCGAGCGAGCCGCGATCCCCGCGATGCATCCAGGGCGGGTCGACGTGATCACCGCCGGGGCGCTCGTCCTGCTGGGTGTGATGAAGCGGACCGGGGCCCGCGAGATCGTCGTCAGCGAGCACGACATTCTCGACGGGATCGCCTGGTCCATCGCGTAGCCGGAGGCCGTCGGCAGCCCGCTCGAAAGGCTGTTCGCGGGGGTGCGGCAAGAGGCGCCGAAAAGGCGCTCAGGCGCACTCCCGCCTGCACCTTTGAGTCGTCGGGAGCCCCTCCGGGACCTCTTCGGGAGACACTCCGCGACGAAGTTCGTGAACTTCTTCACAAGGAATTCGTTCCCTCGATGCGCACTTCTGCTCCGTACGGGGCCCCGGGACCGTCCGCGGACGCGCTCGCTGCGTGTGTGGGAGGGTTCCGGACGTGTTGCCGCGGTGTTGGCCGAAGGGGTGCTTCACCCCGCTCGCGGGGCTCAAGAGCCAGCTCACAAGCGGTGAACAACGTTCGCTGCTGCACCGTGGTTCCCCTGTGACGCCATGACCTCGCTCACGTGGGCGGCGAAGTGTAGCAGAGGGTGGGCGATACCTTGTGAAGGGGCTCACGAGCATGCCCCCCGAGGGGGGTGGATACTCGATGGCATGAGCACCACGGAGCGTCCCAGGATCCTCGTAGTAGGCGGTGGGTACGTAGGCCTGTACGCAGCTCGGCGCATTCTGAAGAAGATGCGCTACGGAGAGGCGACCGTCACGGTCGTCGACCCCCGGTCGTACATGACCTACCAGCCTTTCCTCCCCGAAGCCGCCGCAGGCAGCATCTCGCCGCGGCATGTCGTCGTCCCGCTGCGACGCGTACTGCCGAAGGCCGAGGTTCTCACCGGCCGCGTCACGACCATCGACCAGGACCGCAAGGTCGCCACGGTCGCGCCGCTGGTCGGCGAGGCCTACGAGCTGCCCTTCGACTACCTCGTCATCGCGATGGGCGCCGTCTCCCGTACCTTCCCGATCCCCGGCCTGGCCGAACAGGGCATCGGCATGAAGGGCATCGAGGAGGCCATCGGCCTGCGCAACCACGTTCTCGAGCAGCTGGACAAGGCCGACTCGACGACCGATGAGGACGTCCGCCGCAGGGCGTTGACGTTCGTCTTCGTGGGCGGCGGCTTCGCCGGTGCGGAGACCATCGGCGAGGTCGAGGACATGGCCCGCGACGCGGCGAAGTACTACACGAACGTGAAGCGCGAGGACATGCGCTTCATCCTCGTCGACGCCGCCGACAAGATCCTTCCCGAGGTCGGCCCGAAGCTGGGCACCTGGGGCCGTGAGCACCTGGAGTCCCGTGGCGTCGAGGTCTTCCTCTCGACCTCCATGGACTCCTGCGTCGACGGTCACGTCGTCCTGAAGAACGGCCTCGAGGTCGACTCCAACACCATCGTGTGGACGGCCGGCGTGAAGCCGAACCCGGCGCTGGCCCGCTTCGGCCTGCCGCTCGGTCCGCGCGGTCACGTGGACACGTCCGAGAAGCTCCAGGTGCAGGGCACCGACTACATCTGGGCCGCGGGCGACAACGCCCAGGTTCCGGACATGGTCGGCCGCAGGGCCGGTAACCCGAACGCCTGGTGCCCGCCGAACGCGCAGCACGCGCTGCGTCAGGCCAAGGTCCTCGGCGACAACGTCATCTCCGGGATGCGCGGCTTCCCGCAGAAGGAATACAGCCACGCCAACAAGGGTGCGGTCGCCGGTCTCGGCCTGCACAAGGGCGTCGCGATGATCGTCATGGGCAAGATGAAGATCAAGCTCAAGGGCCGTCTCGCCTGGTACATGCACCGTGGCTACCACGGCATGGCGATGCCGACCTGGAATCGTAAGATCCGGATCTTCGCCGACTGGACCCTTGCGATGTTCCTCAAGCGCGAGGTCGTCTCGCTCGGCGCCATGGAGACGCCGCGCGAGGAGTTCTACGAGGCCGCCAAGCCGGCCCCGGCTCCGGCCGCCGCCAAGACCGAGGGCGAGAAGGCCAAGGCCTCCTAGCCCGGGCTCCGGTCCGCCGGATCCTCTCCGTACGACGCCCGAAGGGGCCGCCCGCCATCCGTGGTGCGGGCGGCCCCTTCGGCGTGTCCGGGCCCGGGAGTGACCCCCCAGCACATATGTGTGGTGCGCAGGCATTGCGCCGTTCCGTTGCGCCACTGCGGGATGGCGTTGGCGCCGGAGAGTGTTGACGGCGGTGTACCTCGTCGTGGCACCACGGGTACACGGCGTGGTTCGAGGCATGTTTGGGCATGTTTGGGCTCGTTGGGAAACACCATCACGGAGGTGTACGCCATGGCAGACGCCGCGTTGCGGCTGACCGCTCTCGCCGAGGAGTTGCTGGGAGAACCCCTGCCGGTCCGGATCCGGGCCTGGGACGGCAGCGAATCCGGACCGCCCGGCGCCCCCGTTCTCGTCATCCGGAACCGCCGGGCGTTGCGCCGGCTGCTCTGGAAGCCGGGCGAACTGGGCCTGGCCCGCGCCTGGGTGGCCGGCGAACTCGACATCGACGGCGATCTCTACGAGACGCTGGATCTGATGGCCGGACTGCTCTGGGAGCGCGGCGTGGATGCGAAGGACACTGTCCACCCGATCCGGAACCCACAGCTCCGGGCCGCCGCCCGGAGTCTGCTGCATCTGGCGGGACCCTGGCCGCCGCCGTCCCCGCCCGCCGAGGAGGTCCGCCGCCGCACCGGCCCCCTCCACACCAAGCGCCGCGACAAGGAGGCCATCAGCCACCACTACGACGTGGGCAACGACTTCTACGAACTGGTCCTCGGCCCGTCCATGGTCTACTCCTGCGCCTACTGGGAGGACGACGGAAGCCTGGAGGACGCCCAGCGGGACAAGCTCGACCTGGTCTGCCGCAAGCTCGCGCTGAAGGAGGGCGACCGCCTCCTCGATGTCGGCTGCGGCTGGGGCTCCATGGCCATCCACGCGGCCCGCGAGTACGGCGCCCAGGTCACCGGGGTGACCCTCTCCGTCGAACAGGCCGCATACGCCCGCAAGCGCATCGCCGAGGAAGGTCTGACCGACCGGATCGAGATCCGGGTCCAGGACTACCGGGACGTCAGGGACGGCCCGTACGACGCCATCTCGTCGATCGGCATGGCCGAGCACGTCGGCTCGGTCCGCTACCGCGAGTACGCCGACGACCTCTACGCCCTTCTGAAGCCGGGCGGCCGGCTGCTCAACCACCAGATCGCCCGTCGCCCGGAACGGGACGAGTCCGCTTACCACGTGGACGAGTTCATCGACGCGTACGTCTTCCCCGACGGCGAACTCGCCCCGTTGGGCCGGACCGTCGCCACCCTCGAGGAAGCCGGCTTCGAGGCCCGTGACGTCGAGTCGATCCGTGAGCACTACGCACTGACCCTGCGCCGCTGGGTCGCCAATCTGGAGAAGCACTGGGACCGGGCGGTCACGATGACCTCGCCCGGCCGGGCCAGGGTCTGGCGCCTCTACATGGCCGCCTCCGCCCTCTCCTTCGAGCACAACAGGATCGGGGTCAACCAGATCCTCGCGGTGCGCCCGGCAGGGGGCGGGGCCGCCCGTATGCCGCTGCGGGCCCGCGACTGGAAGGCGTCCGCGGCCGGCTGAACACGTACGAGCGCAGAGAGGGCCGGTACCCGCAGCTCCAGCTTGCGGGTACCGGCCCTCCGTATCAGGGGCTCAATGCCGCGGCCTCTTACTCGTCACTCGGTCTTGATCGCCGTCAGCATGTTCAGCTTCGCCGCGCTGCGGGCCGGCCAGAGCGAGGCCAGCACGCCCACCAGCGCCGCCAGTACCAGGAAGACCGCGATCCGGTCCCACGGGATCACCAGGGCGTAGTCCGGGATGTCGGAGGCCAGCGTCCGGCCGACCGCCCAGCCGAGGAACGTACCGAGCGCGACCCCGATCACCGCACCGAAGACCGAGATGACCACGGCCTCCAGCCGGATCATGCGCTTGACCCTGCGCCGGTCCAGACCGATCGCCCGCAGCATGCCGATTTCCTGCTGACGCTCGAAGACCGACATCGCCAGGGTGTTGATGACCCCGAGCACCGCGATGATCAGGGCCATCGCCAGCAGCCCGTACATGATGTTCAGCGCCATGCTGATGAAGCCGCCGAACCGGTCCCGGATGTCCTGCCGGTCCATGACGGACATCGCCGGGTTGTCACCCAGGGCGTCGACCACGGCCTGCTCGTTGGCCTTCGACGCGCCGCCGTCCGTCTTCAGCCAGATCTCGCGGATGTCCGGGTGGCTCTGATGCGCGGTCAGGATGTTCCTCGGCATCAGGACCGGTGAGAGGAACCCGTTCTCCTCGTAGACCGCGCCGACCGTCAGGGTGCCCTTCTTGTCGTCGTCGTACGTCACCGGGAGGGAGGTGCCGGGCTTCCAGCCGTTCGACTTCGCGGTCTTGTCGCCGACGGCGATCTCGCCGTCGCCCAGCGAGTCCAGCGAACCGGAGACCGTCTTCACGGAGAAGACCTTCTGCACATCGCCCGGCGTGACCCCGGAGACCGAGTGGTACGTGCCCTTGACCTTGATGGTGGCGGCCTGCTGGGGCGAGACCGCGACGACGACGTCGGACTTCTCCAGGGCGGTGAGCGCCGACTTGTCGAGCGAGTCGCCGCTCGCCATCGAGATCATGTAGTCGGCCTTGATGTTGTCCGTCGTCATCCGGTCGACGGCCTGGCCGAGCGTGACGCCCAGCACCGAGATGCCGGTGACCAGGGTGAGACCGATCGCGAGAGCGGAGGCGGTTGCCCCGGTACGCCGCGGGTTACGGACCGCGTTCTGTGCAGCCAGCTTGCCCGAGACCCCGAACAGCTTCAGCAGCAACGGCCGCACCAGGGCGATGACCGGCCGCGACAGCAGCGGGATCAGCACGATGACACCGATCAGCGCCACGAAGGCACCGATCCCGATCATCGTCCGGCCGTCCGAACCGGTCGCCGCACCCGCGAGAATCCCGGCCGCACCGAGCAGGGTGAGCACCCCGCCGATCGAGTTCCGCACGACCAGTGACTTGGTGGTGGCCACCGCGTGGACGCTGCTCATCGCGGCAACCGGCGCGATCTTCGCGGCGCGGCGGGCCGGCAGCCAGGCGGCCAGCACGGTGATCAGGATGCCGACGCCGAACGCGGCGCCGACCGCGACGGGGGAGATCACCAGCGGTCCGGCCGGGATCTTCCCGCCGATCAGGCTCATCGCCGAGCGCAGTCCGGTGGCGAGACCGAGACCGAGCAGGAAGCCGATCACGGAGGCGAGCGCGCCGACCACGGCCGCTTCGAGGAGTACGGAGCGCTTGACCTGCCGGCGGGAGGCGCCGACGGCGCGCATCAGCGCCAGTTCCTTGGTGCGCTGGGCGACCAGCATGGTGAACGTGTTGGCGATCAGGAAGATGCCGACGAACAGGGCGATGGCCGCGAACGCGAGCAGCATCGTGTTGAGGTTGCTCAGGCTGCTCTCGATCTGCTTCGCCTGGTCATCGGCGAGGGCCTTGCCGGTCTGGGCGTTGGCGTCCTTGGGCAGCAGGGGCTCCACCGCGTCCAGCAGCTTCCGGTCGGAGGCGCCGGCCGCCGCGGTGACGGTGACGTCCTGGAACCAGCCGGGCCTGAGGTAGAGCTGCTGGGCGACCGGGGTGTCGAAGAGGACCAGGCTGCCGCCCGCGTTGACCGCGCCGTCCTCGGTGGTGAAGACACCGGAGAGGGTGTACTCCTTCACCGGGCCGTTCGTGGCGACCCGTACCCGGTCGCCGACCTTGTACTCGCCCTTCTTCGCCGTCTCCTTGTCGAGCGCGATCCGGTCGTCGCCGGCCGGACCCGTGCCGTCGACGAAGGTGTACGAGGCGTCCTTGCCGTTCGGGCCGGGGAAGAAGTTGGCGCCGGTGTTGGACCAGCCGTTGCCGATCAGCTTGCCGTGCGGGTCGGCGACCCCGGCGAAACCGGAGACCCGGCCGGTGGCGGTGGCCACCCCGTCCAGGCCCTGGATCTTCTTGAGCGTGGCGGCGTCGATGCCGGAGGTCTTGTTGTCGCGCTGGTCCGCGTGGGTGGTGACGGCGACGGCGGTGTGGTCGTAACTCTTCGCCGACTGGTTGCGGAAGGCGTTGCCGAGGGTGTCGGTGAAGACCAGGGTGCCGGAGACGAAGGCCACGCCGAGCATCACGGCGAGAACGGTCATCAGCAGCCTGGCCTTGTGCGCGAGCACATTGCGCAGGGCGGTACGGAACATGTCTGTCAGTCCTGGGATGGGTTCCGGAAGCGGGATCGGGGGCGGCCGGGCGGGCTCAGCTGGTACGGCCCTTGGCGTCGAACGCCTTCATCCGGTCGAGGACCCCGTCCGCGGTGGGGCGCAGCATCTGGTCGACGATCGCCCCGTCCGCCAGGAAGATCACCCGGTCCGCGTAGGAGGCGGCCACCGGGTCGTGGGTCACCATCACCACGGTCTGCCCCAGCTCGCGCACGGAGTTGCGCAGGAAGCCCAGCACCTCGGAGCCGGAGCGGGAGTCCAGGTTGCCGGTGGGCTCGTCACCGAAGATGATCTCCGGCTGCGAGGCCAGGGCGCGGGCCACCGCGACACGCTGCTGCTGGCCGCCGGAGAGTTCGGTGGGCCGGTGCTTCAGCCGGTCGGAGAGCCCCACCATCTCGATGACCTTGCGCAGCCACTCGGCGTCGGGCTTGCGGCCCGCGATGTCCATCGGCAGCGTGATGTTCTCCGCCGCGGTCAGCGTGGGCAGCAGGTTGAACGCCTGGAAGATGAAACCGATCTTGTCCCGGCGGAGCTGGGTGAGCTGCTTGTCCTTGAGGGAACCGAGTTCCGTCTCGCCGATCCGTACCGAACCGCTGCTGAAGCTGTCGAGACCGGCCACGCAGTGCATGAGGGTGGACTTGCCGGAGCCGGACGGGCCCATGATCGCGGTGAACTCGCCCTGCGGGAAGTCCACGGTGACCCGGTCCAGGGCCTTCACCTGGGTCTCGCCCTGTCCGTAGACCTTGGACAGATCCGTGGCGCGGGCAGCCACCGCGGTGGCGCGGTGAGCGGTGGAGGTGATGGTCACGGGGACACTCCTGTTCAGGGCTTCGGTTCGGGGGTCCGGAAGCGGACTACTCCATCGTCGGCGCTGATCCGATGCCGGTCGTCAGCCCCCGTGCCCGTTCCGGAGGGCCACTTGAGTCGCACCGGAGGGGCGATTCGTCCTCCTCGGGTATGACACCGACCCTGAGCCGGTCGTACGTCGAACCGGTTCCTTCGCGGCGCCCGCACCCGGTTCCTCCGCGGCGCGCACACCCGGATCCAAGATCACACAGAGTGACGGTCGGGCTGACCGGACGCGGCGCCCCGCTCACCCCTCGCACGACTGTGCCGACGCATGACTGCGTCGCTCGATCGGCTGATTCCGCCCGACGGGGCGGACGGGGCAGGAGGTGCGTCGCGGATCCGGGGCCGGCGCTGTGATCCAGGTGACACGTGCGTGTCCTCGGCCCCATGAGTGCCGGAGTCCACTCCGGGAGCGAGAAGTGCCGGTGAGGCCGTTGCCCGGCGGGTGGCGGGCCCATGGCGCGCAGGGCCGTGCCGGGGAGGCGAGTTTCCGTCATTCCCGATTGCGGGTCCGGGTGCCCACCGCCCCGCCCAGGTATGTGACTATGCCTTACATCCTGCGCTGACGGCCCCTCAAACTGTCAATAAAATAAGACAACATCGCGCCACTGTTCCGCTGATCGGGGGATACCCCCGGATAGGGTCAGGTGCCAACGCGGAGCCGCGCGCCAAGGCCCGGATGGTGGAATGCAGACACGGCGAGCTTAAACCTCGCTGCCCCTCGGGGGCGTGCCGGTTCGAGTCCGGCTCCGGGCACCACTGCGACGTTCAGTGACGGTGCCGATCGGCCGGACGTCACTTCAGCGATCGACCTCCATAAAGATCCTCCTCTGGCACTAGGGTGATCCCTTTGCCTACCCATTACTCTTGTGGCAAGGCCACGCAGGGTGGCCATGAAGGAGTGAGATGAGGAGCAGCAACCCGGTCTTCTCGCGACGGGGGTTCAGCCGCGACAACGGCTACGCGGGCTTCAACGCGGCGCCGCAGGCCGGGGCCGCTACCGCGAACGGCAACCCGTACGCCCAGGGCACCGCCACCAACCCGTACGCCACCAATCCCTACGCCCAGCCGGACGCCCAGTACGGCGCCCCGCAGGCGCCCGCGCGCACCGGCGCGATGACGATCGACGATGTCGTCACGCGCACCGCGATCACGCTCGGCACCGTGGTGCTCGGCGCGGCGCTCGCCTGGGCCCTGCTGCCCGTCGACGAGGCCAATCTCGGCAAGTCCTACGGCATCGCGATCGGCGCCGCCCTGGTGGCGTTCGTCCTGTCGCTCGTCCAGTCCTTCAAGCGCAAGCCGGTCCCGGCGCTGATCGTCGCGTACGCGGCCTTCGAGGGTGTCTTCCTCGGAGTGATCTCCAGCGCGGTCAGCACGTACATCGGGCCGGGTGTCGTGATGCAGGCGGTGCTGGGCACCATGTGTGTCTTCGCCGGTGTGCTCGTCGCGTACAAGATGCGCTGGATCCGCGTCACCCGTCGCTTCTACGGTTTCGTGATGGCCGCCGCTGTGGGCTTCATGCTCCTGATGGTGGTCAACCTGCTGTTCTCCGTCTTCGGCGGAGGTGACGGCCTGGGCTTCCGCAGCGGCGGTCTCGGCATCCTCTTCGGCGTCATCGGGATCATCCTCGGCGCATGCTTCCTGGCCCTGGACTTCAAGCAGGTCGAGGACGGTATCGCGTTCGGCGCCCCGCGCGAGGAGTCGTGGCTGGCGGCCTTCGGCCTCACCATGACCCTGGTGTGGATCTACCTGGAGATGCTGCGCCTGCTCTCCATCCTGAGCGGCGACGACTGACCGTACGCACGCTCCGCCCAATGAAACGGCCCGCAGGCTCACCGCCTGCGGGCCGTTTCTGTCGGTCCGGGTGCCGCTTGCCCAGTGCTGTGACCGGCAATGTTTGTCGAAACACGCCCTAGAGCAGCTTCCGCGCCGCCCGCCTCAGGTCGTACTCGTGGACGAGCGCCTTCGCGTGTCCGTAGGCGAGGTCGTGTTCGCTCCGCAGCCAGCTGACCTTCTCGTCGAACCGGAGGGCAGGGCCGTCTTCGACGGTGCGGAGCCAGTCGGAGACTTCACGACCGGTGCAGTGAGGGATTCTGGAGAGCAGATTGCGATGGGTCTCTTCGGAGAAGACATGGGTCATCGGCGCCTCCGACGCATTGCGCGTTGCTGGTCCTTCCCGACACCGTGCCTGAGCGTCGGCCCGTTGGCAACCATCACGGGAGGGCGCGTAGGGTCGCGGCATGCTCGATACGACCCCGCTGGTCACCGTCGTGGACCGATTCGCCGACCGGCTGCGCGCCGCCCCGCAGAGCAGGCTCCAGCACGGAGCGGCTGCCGAGGGACTGGCCGCGGCCAGGGAATTGGCCGTACGGGCCCAGCGCATCGAGTCACCGGGCCGCGAGCCCCGCATCATGCCGGACGCGGGCATGTTCGCGGTCGGCGACCAGGTCGCGGTCGCGGGCCGGGACCTGGCGGTCGCATTGGAAAGGGCCCCGTCCGTCGAACTGGACGAGGCCGTGCGATTCGTCGAGGAAGCGACCACCCGGGCTTTCGCGTAGCGGCCGACGACGGCCGCTGCGCGGGAACCGGGGGGCTCCCGCAGGTCAGAGCGAGGCGATGACGCGGTCTGCGAGAATGTAGACGTTCTCCTTGCCGCAGGAGAAGGTCAGGGCGTACGCGCCGGAGACACCGGAACCGCCCAGCAGCACCGGGTGCTCACCCGCCAGCAGCGCCTCGGCGAGCCGCTCGGCCGTCTCGCGATGGCCGGGGGTCATACAGAGCGTGGTGCCGTCGGCGAAGACGTAGACATCGAGTGTGCCGAGCGGGCCGGGGCGGACGTCGGCGAGCTCGGTCCGGCTGTCGGCGAGCTCCTCCAGCCGGCTCACGGTGCGCTCGTGGTCGGTGACGACCGGGGTCTGTACCGGTACGAAGTCGGGGTGCGAGGGGTGACGGCGACGGGCCGCCGCCAGCTCGGGGGAGTCCTCGGCGAACTCCACCGTCTCCGGAAACTCGGTTGTGTCGGCCGACTCGGCCAGTTCCGTCAGCTCCTCGAGCGCCTCGGCGGCGTCGAGGTCCATCGCCTCAAGGCCCGCGAAGTCCGCCTGGCGCGGCAAGAAGAACGACGCGTCCTCACCGATCCCGGACAGGCCGCCCAGCAGGGACGGGGCGTCCGCGGCGTCGCGCGCCTCCTGAGAGGCCCAGAACGCCCGCGCCTCGGCGAGCTCGCGCTCACGCTCCTCGGCGAGTGCCTCGGCCACGGCCGCACGTATCTCGGCGGCGGGGGTGGCGGTGCTGCGGACCTGCTGGGGCACGGCGGCGGTACGGGCGGGGCCGGCGGCCAGCTCCATCCGCAGAGCCATGACCTGCTTGCGCAGCCCGTGAGCAGCGTGCAGAGCAGCAGCACCCACGGCCGTGGCAGCGGCGGCGGTCAGCAACAGGGCAAGAGGCATGGCGCTCACTGACATACTCCCGGTTTCAATCGATCCCCCGACTTCCTACATCAGCTTGTCCTCTAGCTGCGCCCGGTGTCAGTGCATTACGTCACGAATTGGACAGGTCTTTGTGCCTGGGGTTTAGCCCTGATGCGGGTGTGACCTGCAGAAATGGCTCTCCCCCAGGAGATAAGTCACATCCTGGGGGAGATTCGGTCACGGTCGGGGCTCGGAACCGGCAATGTCGCCGGTGGAAGAGGCCGGCTCAGTGCTTCCGGGCGGCGATCGGCTCAGCCGGTCGGGCCTGATGCCTCAGGCGCCCCCTTAGACCGACCTCGTGCGCCCTCCTCGGCGAGCAGTTGCCCATCCTCCGCTGCAGCTCAGCTCAGCCGCTCGATGACCATTGCCATGCCCTGGCCGCCGCCCACGCACATGGTCTCCAGACCGAACTGCTTGTCGTGGAACTGCAGGCTGTTGATCAGCGTGCCGGTGATCCGGGCGCCGGTCATGCCGAAGGGGTGGCCGACGGCGATGGCGCCACCGTTGACGTTGACCTTCTCCAGCGGCAGGCCGAGGTCGCGGTAGGAGGGGATCACCTGGGCGGCGAACGCCTCGTTGATCTCGGCCAGGTCGATGTCGTCGACGGTGAGGCCGGCACGCTTCAGCGCCTGCTTGCTCGCCTCCACCGGTCCGTACCCCATGATCTCGGGGGAGAGGCCGGAGACACCGGTCGAGACGATCCGGGCCAGCGGGGTCAGGCCCAGCTCGCGCGCCTTGGTGTCCGACATGATCACGAGCGCCGCGGCGCCGTCGTTGAGCGGGCAGCAGTTGCCCGCGGTGACCCGGCCGTCGGGGCGGAAGACCGGTTTCAGGCCCTGCACGCCCTCCAGGGTGACGCCCGCGCGCGGGCCGTCGTCCTTCGAGACGACCGTGCCGTCCGGAGTGGTGACCGGGGTGATCTCGCGCTCCCAGAACCCGTTCTTGATGGCCTCCTCGGCGAGGTTCTGCGAGCGGACGCCGAACTCGTCCATGTCCTGACGGGTGACGCCCTTGAGCCGGGCCAGGTTCTCCGCGGTCTGCCCCATCGCGATGTAGGCGTCGGGGACCAGGCCGTCCTCGCGCGGGTCGTGCCAGTCGTCGCCGCCCTGCTCGGCACGGGCCGCCGTACGGGCCTCGGCCTCGGCGAAGAGCGGGTTGTGCGTGTCCGGCAGGCTGTCCGAGTTCCCCTTCACGAAGCGGGACACCATCTCGACACCGGCGGAGATGAAGACATCGCCCTCGCCGGCCTTGATGGCGTGCAGCGCCATGCGGCTGGTCTGCAGCGAGGACGAGCAGTAGCGGGTGACCGTACAGCCGGGAAGGTGGTCCATCCCCATCTGCACGGCGATGATGCGGCCCAGGTTGTTGCCCTGCTCGCCGCCGGGGAGGCCGCAGCCGAGCATCAGGTCATCGATGTCCTTCGGGTCCAGCTCGGGGACCTTGGCCAGCGCGGTCTGGATGATCGTGGCGGTCAGGTCGTCCGCCCGCAGGTCCTTCAGCGACCCCTTGAAGGCCCGGCCGATGGGGGAACGGGCAGCAGAGACGATCACGGCTTCGGGCATCACGCGGCTCCATGAGGGCTGGAAGGCTGTCTGGGCTGAGCAGGACCGAGCGGGAGGCTCGGCCGACTGAGCAGGACTCAGTGGGACTGTCTGGGAAGTTACCCGTACGTATCGCCGAGGTCACCCGGCAGGCTGTGTGATGCGGGCCTCTTTTCTAAGCGACCGCTCAGGCGGTCCGGGGCGCGGGGTCCGTGCCCGCGTCCCCGCCTGCGCGAGGGTCCCTGTCCAACGGCACGTCCGGGCGCTTCCCGTCCAGGTGCTGGATCTCCGGTGGCTGGACCTCCGGGTGCCGGCCGTCCAGGTGCTCTGTATCCGAGTGTCGTACAGCCGGCTCCGGGTGCGGCTCCGTGGCCGCGGGCAGACGCCGGCGCCTGCGGTGCTTGAGGAGAGCCCAGGGTGCCCGCGCCCCCGTGACCTCCGTACCGGCCTCCTGGGCAGCCTGGGACGCCGCCTTGGCCACCGGCAGCATGTCCTCACGCCGCGACCCGTCGAGACGGTCGGACTCCGGCCACAGGCCCAGCACGGCGCACAGGGTCGGCAGCAGTGCCATCGCCGCCGTCGCGTACCCCTCGGCCGACGGGTGGTAGTTGTCCGGGCCGAACAGCTCGCGCGGATTCGCCTCGAACTCCGGCCCCAGCAGGTCGCCCAGCGACACCGTTCGCCCGCCCTGCTCCACCGAGCCGATCGTCTGCGCCGCTGCCAGCTGACGGCTCGCCCGCCGGGCCAGCCAGCGCAGCGGCTGGTAGACCGGCTCGATCGTGCCCAGATCCGGGCAGGTTCCGACGACCACCTCCGCACCCGCCGTGCGCAGCCTGCGCACGGCGGTGGTCAGGTACCGCACCGACTGGGTGGCGGGCATCCGGTGCGTCACATCGTTCGCCCCGATCATGATCACGCAGACGTCCGGCGGACGGGACGTGTCGGCCAGCAGGAGCGAGACCTGCCGCTCCAGATCGTCCGACCGGGCTCCTGGCTGCGCGACGTTCCGCAGATCCACCGGCCGCTCCGACACCGCCGCGAGCCCCGAGGCGAGCAGCGCCCCGGGCGTCTGCCCGGCCCTGCGCACCCCCTGGCCGGCCGCCGTCGAGTCACCGAGCAGCCCGAGCCGCAGCGGCTCCGCAGGCCCGGTGAACGCCACCCCGTACCGGCCGTCCGCACTGGGCGGAACCGGCGCGATACCGCCTCCCACCTGCCGCTTCGCCAGCTGGACCTCCGCCAGCAACACGCCTGCCGCCGCCGCGCCGAGCAGTCCGATGCTGCCGCCGCCGTAGGCCGCGCCCGCTGCGATCCGCCGTGCCACCCTTGCTCTTGACACAGTCCGGTCCACCTCCTCGTTGCCGTACCGCCGTACTTACAGCTAACTGCCCCGTAACGACCGTCGCCCAATCGCTTCGCCCAATCTCATGCCCGTACGCATACCCTGGCCGCACCATCTCGGAGACCCCGGAGTAACACGGTGCAATTTCACGATTCGATGATCAGTCTCGTTGGCAATACCCCGCTGGTGAGGCTGCGCAGTGTCACGGCCGGCATCCAGGCGACGGTGCTGGCCAAGGTCGAGTACTTCAACCCCGGCGGTTCGGTGAAGGACCGGATCGCCCTGCGCATGATCGAGGCCGCGGAGGAGAGCGGCGAGCTGAAGCCCGGCGGCACGATCGTCGAGCCGACGAGCGGCAACACGGGCGTCGGCCTGGCAATCGTCGCCCAGCAGAAGGGCTACAAGTGCATCTTCGTCTGCCCGGACAAGGTGTCCACGGACAAGATCAATGTGCTGCGCGCCTACGGTGCGGAGGTCGTCGTCTGCCCGACGGCCGTTGACCCCGAGCACCCGGACTCGTACTACAACGTCTCGGACCGGCTGGTCCGGGAGACACCGGGTGCATGGAAGCCCGACCAGTACTCGAACCCGAACAACCCGCGCTCGCACTACGAGACCACCGGTCCCGAGCTGTGGGAGCAGACGGACGGCAGGATCACCCACTTCGTGGCGGGCGTGGGAACCGGTGGCACGATCACCGGCACCGGCCGCTATCTGAAGGAGGTCAGCGGCGGCTCGGTCAAGATCGTCGGCGCGGACCCGGAGGGCTCGGTCTACTCCGGCGGTTCCGGTCGTCCGTACCTGGTCGAGGGCGTCGGCGAGGACTTCTGGCCGACCGCGTACGACCGGACGGTCACGGACGAGATCGTCGCCGTGTCCGACAAGGACTCCTTCCAGATGACCCGGCGGCTCGCCAAGGAGGAGGGGCTGCTCGTGGGCGGCTCCTGCGGCATGGCGGTCGTGGCGGCCCTGGAGGTCGCGCAGCGCCTCGGACCGGACGACGTGGTCGTCGTGCTCCTCCCGGACAGCGGCCGCGGCTACCTGAGCAAGATCTTCAACGACGAGTGGATGGCCGACTACGGCTTCCTGGACGACACGGGTACGTCCGCCCGCGTCGGCGACGTGCTCGACTACAAGGACGGTCCGCTGCCGACGCTCGTCCACATGCACCCGGAGGAGACCGTCGGGGAGGCGATCGACGTCCTGCGCGAGTACGGCGTCTCGCAGATGCCGATCGTGAAGCCGGGCGCCGGCCACCCGGACGTGATGGCCGCCGAGGTCATCGGTTCGGTCGTGGAGCGGGAACTGCTGAACGCACTGTTCGCGCAGCGCGCCTCGCTCACCGACCCGTTGGAGAAGCACATGTCGCCGCCGCTGCCGCAGGTCGGCTCCGGCGAACCGGTCGAGGACCTGATGTCGGTGCTCGGTGGCGCGGGCGGCGCCGACGCGGCGATCGTGCTGGTGGAGGGCAAGCCGAAGGGCGTCGTGAGCAGGCAGGACCTGCTGGCGTTCCTGGCGAAGGACGCGGGCCCGAAGCAGGACGCGGGCCCGAAGCAGTAGGGAGCAGTTCGGGGCTTCGCGAAAACGGTACGAGCACGACACGTACGCGCAGCACCGGCTTAACACGGCTCCGGCACAGTGGTGGGTGTCGGCAGGGAAACCCGTCGGCACCCAAGACGGCGACGCGGACAACGGAGCGGCTCCCGGACCTCCACTGTCGCCAGGACGCGCGCACCCGGCCCTGACCCGGACCCGCGTCCCTCGCGGGGACCGCCGTCGTCCCGCCCCCTGGGAAACCGGGGGTGCGGCGGCCCCCGCGACATACCTCCATGCGCGTCCACCTGTTCGACGCGCTGGGCTCCCTGTCCGGCGACGACATCGCCGATCGTGTCAACGGGACCACCGGCCGCCCGCGTCACGTCGACCTGCGTCGGCTGATCGTGCATCCCACGCGCAGGCGTGGCCGCCGGCCGCTCACGGCCTCCCCCTGTCGCGGGGGAGACCGTCAGTCCTCCCAGTCGGACTTCGTGCGCTCCTCCGAGCGCCGGAACAACGGCTGGCTACGGGCGGCATGGGCGACATTCACCCCGACGATCCCCAGCCAGGCCACGACGAGCCCGTTGACCCCGGCGTTCGTGACCCCGATCGCGGACAGCGGGACGGCCAGGATCAAGGAGATGACCCCGAACCCGAACCGCTCACCGAAGTTCCCCACCGGCGGCTGCGGCGCCCGGGCCCCCCGGGCGACCACCATCTGCTGTTCGGCGAGATGCCGCCGCACCCGCCGGTCGAGCGTGACGTCGAGACGCTGGTCGACCTTCTCCAGGAACGAGTCGATGAGCGCGGACTCGTACTCCGGCCCCAGTTCGCTACGGGCCTGCAGGGTGGCATTGAGCTCACTCTTGAGCTCCGGGTCGCGGGCTTCCATGTATCTACCGTACGAAGCGGAGGGGTCCGAGGCAGTGGGGCTAACCCCCCTCTTCGAAGCGCGGAGCCGCTCAGCAGGTGTGGATGCGGGGCGGGTCGTATGCGGCGATCGCCGACGCGACGACGACGGCGGGCAACGGCACGACGAACGGCACGGCACCGCGTTCTCCCAGTTCACCTCTGGCTCGGAGCGAACCTCCAGATCACCACTGGGCGGCTCCTTCTGCTCTTACTTCTTGGTCAGGCCGTGCGCCGCGGCCCAGTCGTGCGCCACGTCCTCCGGGTCCTTCTTGTCCTTGTCCACCAGACGGTTCAGCTCCGTGAGGTCCTTTGTCGTGAGGGTGGCGCCCAGGCGGGCCAGTGCCCTGCGGACCGTGGAGTCCGCCGCGCGGTCCGCGATCAGGGGGACCACGTGCTGGCCGGGGATCAGGTTCTTGGGGTCGGTGAGGACCACCCAGCCCTCGGCGGTGATGTCCGTGTCGGTGGTGAACAGGTTGGCGACGTCCACATCGCCCTTCTTCAGGGCTCCCTTGACCAGCGGGCCGGAGGAGTCCAGCGACTTGAACTCCTTGAACTCGACTCCGTACACGTCCTTCAGGCCGACCGCCCCGACCGTTCGCTTCTTCACCTCGGGGGCCGCGCCGATGACCAGCTTGCCGTTCTGCTTCGCCAGGTCGGCAAGGGAGGTCAGGCCGTACTTCCTGGCAGTGCCCGATGTGACGACGAAGGCGTCCGAGTCCTCCGCCATGCCGTACGGGAGGATCTGGAGGCCCTTGGGGAGGGCGATGGCCAGGGCGTTCTGCATCTCGCCCTCCTCGGTGGCCTTCGCCTTCGGGTCGAGGTAGTGCAGGAGGGCGCCCTGGTACTCGGGGAGCAGATCGATGTCGCCGCCCTCGAGGGCGGGGATGAGGATCTCGCGGGTGCCCAGGTTGGCGCGGACCTTTGTCTTCACTCCGGCGGCCTGCAGGGCTTCGGCGTACAGGTAGCCGAGTACTTGGTTCTCGGTGAAGTTGGCCGTCCCGATGGTGACGCCGCCGGCGCTGGAGCCGCCGCCGGTGCCACCGCCGCCCTGGCCGTCCAGCGAGGTGATGCCACTGCTGCAGGCTGCGAGCGCGGGGACTGCGGCCGCGGCGAGGAGGCCGCCCAGCAGGGAGCGGCGGGTGGTGCTGCGGGGAGTGCGGGTCATGGGTGGTCTCCTCAGGCGGTGCGGTGACGGAAGAGGATGCGCTGCAGCCCGGACAGGGCCAGGTCCAGGACGATGGCCACGACCGCCACCAGGACCGCGCCGCCCAGGACCTGGACGAGGTCGCGCTGAGCCAGGCCGTCGAAGACGTACCGGCCGAGGCCGCCGAAGCTGACGTACGCGGCGACCGTGGCGGTGGCGACGACCTGGATCAGCGCCAGGCGCAGGCCGGTCATGATCAGGGGGAGGGCAAGGGGGAGTTCCACCTGCCACAGGATCTGGTGGCCGCGCATGCCCTGGCCGCGGGCGGCGTCCTTGACCTCCGGGTCGACGGCGGTCATGCCGGCATAGGTGTTGGTGACGATCGACGGGACGGCGAGCGCGACCAGTGCCACGTACACCGGGGTCATCGACAGCCCGCTGGCCAGGAAGACGAGCACCACCAGACCGACCGTGGGCAGCGCCCGGCCGAATGACGAGAGGTTGATGGCGAGGAAGGCGCCGCGCCCCGTGTGGCCGATGAGCAGACCGATCGGGAGGGCGATCACCGTCGCGATCAGGGTGGCGAGGAGCGAGTACTGGAGATGCTCGGTGAGCCGGTGGGCGATGCCGTCCGGGCCCTGCCACTGCTCGGCGTCGGTCAGCCAGGTGCCGAGGTCCGCGAAGAGTTCGTACATGTCAGGCCCTCTTCCGCTTCCAGGGGGTGAGCGCGTACTGCACGGCGACCAGCAGGGCGTCCGCGACCAGTGCGAGCAGCAGGGTCAGGGCGATGCCGACGATCACCGGGGTGGGGAAGTTGCGCTGGAACCCGTCGGTGAAGAGTTGGCCGAGACCGCCGTCGCCGATGTACGTGGCCACGCTGACCAGCGAGATCGACATGACCGTGGCGATCCGTACGCCCGCCATGATCACGGGGAGGGCGAGGGGGAGCTCGATGGTGAGCAGGATGCGCAGGGGGCGGGTCCCCATCGCCTTGGCGGCCTCACGGGTGCGCGTCGGGACGGAGTCGAGGCCCTCGACCGTGTTGCGGAGGAGGACGACCAGTGTGTAGACGGTCAGGCCGATCACCGTGGTGGTGCGGGTGAGGCCCGAGACCGGCAGCAGGAGCACGAAGACCGCGATGGACGGGATCGTGAAGAGGATGTTCGACAGCCCCAGGAGGAAGCCGCGCAGGGGGCGTACCCGGTGGGCGAGGACGGCCAGCGGGAGCGAGATCAGCAGGCCGAGGAGTACGGCGGTCAGGGCGGCCTGGAGGTGGGAGACGGTCAGGGTGGCGAGGTCGCTCGCGTGGTCGGATATCCACGACCAGTCGATGGTCATGCGCTGCCCTTTCCGGCCGGAACCGTCGCGGGCCGAGGGGGCTCGGCCGCTGCGGAGTGGGCGGCGCCCGCCCGGGCGTGCACGGCGTCGCATGCGGTGACGCCGGTCAGGACGCCGGCGTCGTCGATCCTGGCTATCAGTCCGGCCGGTGAGGCGACCGATTCGTTCAGCGCGGAGAGCAGCGAGTCCGTGTCGCGCAGCGGCCGTACGGGGACGAGCGCGGCGTCCCCCGCCCGGCCCGGCCCGTTGGCTGCCGGGTCGAGCCAGCCGAGGGGTTCGCCCTTGGCGGAGACGACCAGTTGCCAGTCGGTGCGCCCGGCGGGGGCGGTTTCGTCGGCCCGCACCGTTGCCGCCGGTTGCCGGGGGAGGTCCGCGAGCGTGCTCAACGAGAGCAGTTTCAGGCCGCGTTCGGCTCCCAGGAAGTCGGCGACGAAGTCGTCGGCCGGGCGGGCGAGGAGTTCGGCGGGCGGTGCGCACTGCACGAGATGGCCGCCGGTACGGAAGACGGCGATCCGGTCGCCGAGTCGTACCGCCTCGTCGATGTCATGGGTGACGAAGACGATGGTCTTGTTCAGCTCCTGCTGGAGTCGGAGCAGCTCGTCCTGGAGCTGGGTCCGCACGACGGGGTCGACCGCGCCGAACGGCTCGTCCATCAGCAGGACCGGCGGATCGGCGGCGAGCGCGCGGGCCACGCCGACGCGCTGCTGCTGGCCTCCGGAGAGCTGGTGCGGGTAGCGCTTGGCGGCGTCGGCCGGAAGCCCGACCGTCTCCAGCAGTTCGGCCGCGCGGGCTCGGGCGCGCTTGCGTCCGTGGCCCAGCAGCAGCGGGACCGTGGCGATGTTGTCGAGGATCGTGCGGTGCGGAAAGAGTCCCGCCTGCTGGATGACGTAACCGATGCCGCGCCGGAGTTCGGCGGCGTCCGCTTCGAGGATGTTCCGGCCGCCGAGCGTGATCGTGCCGGAGCTCGGATCGACCATCCGGTTGATCATCCGGAGAGTGGTGGTCTTGCCGCAGCCGGACGAACCGACCAGGACCGTGATGCCGCCCTCCGGCATGGTGAGGCTGAGCTCATGAACTGCCGTCGTGCCGTTCGGGAAGCGCTTGTTCACTGCGTCGAATTTGATCATCAGTCGTCCCTTGCCCCGGCTGCATATAGTCATGCAGAGTTCTCGTTGACTGAATAGGTTGTCAATGCCTCGGGATAAAACACTGGTGACAGAATCCCGAAAGGCAGGACCGAGTGTCCGGATGAGGAGTATTCGCGCATGATGTCGTCCCACATGATGGACTCCTCGCCTTTCGGTGGCTGGGCCGCGGACCATGCCGTCTCCATCGTCGAGCTCGACGGGGAGACCCTCCCCGTCGCCGATGTCGTCCGGATTGCCCGCGGCGCCGCCCGGCCCGTGCCCGGCGCCGAGGCGATGAAGCGGGTCGACCGGTCCTGGGCGGCCGCCCGGGAGCTCGCCGCGACCGGGCGGGTGTATGGGCGATCCACCGGGGTAGGCGCCAATCGCAACGAGGAGGTCCCGACCGAGGCCGCCGCCGACCACGGGCTGCGGTTGCTGCGCAGCCACGCCGGGGCCATCGGCGAGCCGCTGCCCGCCCGCGAGGTTCGCGCGATGCTTGCCGTGCGCGCCAATCAGCTGCTCGCGGGCGGCGCCGGGCTGCGGCCCACCGTCGTCACCGCGCTCTGTGAGGCGCTTGAGGCGGGGGCGCACCCGGTGATCAACGAGTTCGGTTCGGTCGGTACTGGGGACATCGCCGCCCTCGCCCAGGCCGGCCTCGCGCTCGCCGGGGAACACCCCTGGCAGGGGCCCGGCGCCGCCCCCGAACCCCAGCCGCTCGACAACAACGACGCCCTCGCCCTGATCAGCAGCAACGCCCTCACCCTCGGTCAGGCCGCCCTCGCGCTCGACGAGCTGCGCCGGCTCGTCACCGCCACCGAGGTGGTCGCCGCGCTCTCGCTGCTCGCGGTCGACGGTTCGTACGAGGCGTACGCCGAACCGGTCCACGCCGCCCGTCCGCACCCCGGCTCCTACCGGGTCGCGGCCCGGATGCGGCAGCTGCTCGGTGTCCCTGACCGTCCGGGGCCCCCGCTCGGCCGGATCCAGGACCCGTACGGCTTCCGCTGTCTGCCGCAGATCCACGGGCCTGCGCAGGACGCCGCCGACGCGCTCGAACAGGTCCTCGCCATCGAGATCAACGCCGCCGCCGAGAACCCGCTGATCCGCCCGGACGCCGGTCTCAACGACAGCCCCGCCGCCTACCACCACGGCGGTTTCTACATGGCCCAACTTGCCCTGGCACTGGACCACTTCAGGCTCGCTGTCGTGCAGGTCGCGCGGCTCTCGACCTCCCGGCTCTCGGCGCTCAACGAGCCGTCCTTCACCCGGCTGAGGCCCTTTCTCGCCGACGGTGAACCCGCTTCCTCGGGTGTGATGATCCTGGAGTACGCGGCCGGAGCCGCCCTCGGCGATCTGCGGGCGTTCGCCGCGCCCGCCTCGCTCGGCCACGCCGTGCTGTCCCGGGGCGTGGAGGAGCAGGCGAGTTTCGCCTCGCTGGCGGCCCGCCAGACGCTGCGCGTGTGCGGCGCCTACCGGCAGGTCGTCGCCTGTGAACTCGTCTCCGCCGTAAGGGCGTTGCGGCTGCGCGATCTGCGGCCCGAGCCCGGCCTGCCGGTCGGGCGGGCGTTCGAGCTGGCCGATTCGCTGCTCGAAGGGGAGTTCGCGGACCGGCCGCTCACCGATGATGTGAAGGCAGCGGCCGGGGAGCTGCTCGACCGCTGCACGGACCTGTGGAACACCGATCTCACCAGCACCAGCACCAGCACCAGCACTAGGGGGACAGCATGAACGGGAGCAGCCCGGCCGCGCGGTTGCAGCAGCTCTTCGAGGGGCACCGGCTCACGCCCACGCAGCGGCGGATCGCGCACTCGATGGTGCGCAGGGCCGGGGACGTCCCGTTCCTGTCGAGTGTGGAGCTGGCCGAGCTCGCCGGGGTCAGCCAGCCGTCCGTCACCCGGTTCGCCGTCGCGCTCGGGTTCGACGGGTATCCGGCGCTGCGCAGGTATCTGCGGGAGGTCGCGCCCGGCCCCGTCGAGGGAGGTGCGGGCACCGCCGCCGACACGTACAACGAGTACCAGCAGGCCGTCCGTGCCGAGATCGAGAACCTGCAGCACCTCGCCGAACTCCTCGCCGACCCTACTCCGGTCGAGCGGGCGGGGCGGCTGCTTGCCGCGTCGCGCCCGCTGCCGGTGCTCGGGCTGCGCGCCGCCTCCTCGCAGGCGCGGGGCTTCGGCTATTTCGCCGCCAAGGTCCATCCGGACGTGCGAGTGCTCGACGAGGGCGGCACCATGCTGCACGACCGGATCGACGCCGCGCGCCGGGCGGGGGCGAGCGCGCTCGTCTGCTTCGCGCTGCCGCGCCATCCCAAGGAGGTCGTGGACGCGCTCGCGTACGCGCAGGAGCAGGGACTGGCCGTGGTGTCGGTCGCCGATTCGGCGTTCGCCCCGGTGGCCAAACACAGCGACCTGCTGATTCCCGCGGCCGTCGGCACCGGACTCGCCTTCGACACGGCGTGCGCGCCGATGCTGCTGGGGCGTGTGCTGCTGGAGGCGATGTGCGACGACCTGCCGGATGCACAGGCGCGGCTGGAGGAGTTCGACGCGAGGGCGGCGGCGCGCGGGCTGTTCGTGGAATGAGGGCGTGACGCACGGGATGTGGCTGCCGGGCTGCCCGGCGGGGTGAGCGCCCGCGGGCTGTCGAGGGCACCCGGGGACCGGACGGTCGTGCCGGCGCCGACGCTGCGGCCGGCCGGGCGGGCGGTCGTCGGCCTCCGGACCGCGATCGCTTCCGGCACTGCCGGACCCGGAGATTCGCCTGCCAGGAACGGCGCCGCGCAGGCGAGTCCGCCTGCGCCGGGGGCCGGGGACGGCCTGGCGGGTGTCCGGTGCCGAGGGAAGCCCGGCCGTGGTCCGCTTCCTCGCCGATTCTCAGACACCGCTCAGATACGGCCGTTAACCTGCGCCCCGAGAATCAGCATCGATGGCTGTCGAGAGGGGTACGGACGTGGGGCGCGGAGCGCAGTCGCTGGCGAGGGTGGCGGTGATCGTACGGGCCGGAGCCGTACCGCTGTGGTGGTTGGGGCTGCTCGCCGCCGCCGTCAGCGCGCTCGTCCCGGGGCTCACCGGCCGTCGGATCGGACTGCTCGCCGGAGCCGCGCTCTTCCTGATCACCGCGGTTGTGGTGGCGCTCGCACGCGGGCGCAGGTACGCGGAGCTGGCGAGGGCCGCCACCCGTGCCGGGCGGACGGACTTCCTCCAGGACCGGGCGGTGACCGTACGCAACTGGCGGCGTGGGCACCGGTGGTGGCTGCTGGGCGGGTTCCTTGTGGCGATCGCCGGCGGATTCCTGCTGCCCGGCGCCGGTGGGCTGATGCTTGCGGGTGCGGGGGCCGGCCTCTGGGCCAAGTCCGTCCGGATCGGGCAGCGGGAGCGGAGGGACGACGTCCTGTACTGGGTGCGGACCGACTGGGTGGAGAGGGGGCGGCCCGCGGGCAAGCGGGTCGCGGCGTACCGGACGACCGGGCCGGTGGCGGGCGACGCCGCGCCCGGTGGGGCGCGGCGTCGCTGAGGGCGTCCCCCGGAGGTCAGACCTCCAGTTCGGCCTCGATCCGCTTCAGCTGGTGGCGGGCCATCGCCAGGTTGGCGCGGCCGCTGTCCAGCACCAGGTAGAGGAAGAGACCGTTGTTGCCGCGCGCCTTGAGCAGCCGGATCAGGTGGTACTGGGCGCCGAGGGTGATCAGGATGTCCTCGATCTCGTCTTTGATGCCGAGATGTTCCATGGTGCGGAGTTTGGCGCGTACGACATCCGTGTTGCCCGCGGCAGCGACCTCCAGGTTGAAGTCCTTGCCGCCGCCGAGGGTGCCCAGCGCCATGCCGCTGGTGTAGTCGACGAGTGCGACACCGACGGTGCCCTCGATGGACGTCATTGCTTCCTTGAGTGACGCTTCGGTGTTGGCCATGAGTGCTCGTTTCCTTTCCTTGCCGGCCGAGGTGACCGGCTCCGTTTTCTGGCGTTCCTGGTGTGGCGTGACTGGTGCTACGTGCGGTGCGGGAGGGGGCCGGGGGGTGGGGTCCGTGGGCGCGGGGCATGCGGCGTCGGCGCGGGTTGTGCGGTGCGTTTCAGTGCGGCGTCGACCAGTTCGCCGATCCGGGTGCCCGCCCGGCGGCCTTCCAGGTGGAGCCGGCCGACGTTGATCCGGTCCTCGGCCAGGAGTGTGAGGACGGCGGAGGAGCCCGCCGCGTACGTGGCGATGTAGCCGGTCTCGCCACGTACGAGCAGTTCGCGGAAGCCGCCCCGGCCGGTCGCCTCCGCCATCCGGAGCGCGACGCCGAGCGCGGCCGCGGTGAGCGCGGCCACGCCCTCCGCCTCGACTCCCGGGGTGTCCTGCGCCAGGACGAGGCCGTCGGTGCTGGCCGCCAGCGCGCCCGTGAGGAGCGGCACCCGGGCCCGTAGCCGCTGGAGTTCGTCCAGGACGTCCTGGACCTCGGCCTCGGGAACCATCAGCTGTCTCCTCCCGGCACGCTGTCTGAGCGCGCGTATCACAGGGCCTCCAATGCGTCTCTGAGCCGGCGCAGCAGGGCGACGTCGGGGTCGGCCGTGACCTCGGGAAGCGTGACCCGGCCGGGAGCGGAGGCGGACGGGGCCGCCGTCTGCCGGACCGCTTCGACCAGCCCGGCGGCCGTGAGCCGCCGAAGGTCGACGAGGATGTGGAACGCCGAGCGGCCCAGGTGCTGGGCGATGTCGGACGCCGTACGTGCTCCGTCCACCAGGTCGAGTACGCGGCGCCGGCGTGACGGGACCGGCGCGTCGACGGGACGGGGCGCCCGGGCGAGCGGGGCGGTATCGGTCACCGCGTCGGGCCAGATCCGGTCCAACAGCTCCCGGCGCCGGAGCGTCTCGCGCTGCACGGCATCGACGGGGACGGGGTGCACGGGACCGATCCAGTGCGAGACCCCGTAACGGAACCGGGCCGGGGTCCGGGTGGGGGAGAGGGCGAAGAAGGCGGCGTCGTACAGCGCACTCAAGTGGCAGAGCTCCAGGGCGCCGCCGGGTATCCGCCCGCTGTCCACCAGGTAGCGGCCGACCCGCTGCCCGGCGCCCGCCTGGGCGACCGCGTCCCACCAGCCGTCGCGGTGCAGGGCGCCGCTCGCGGTGAGGAGGATGTCGAGGCCTGGTGTCGAGGGGCTCTCGGCGTGCACGACCTGGCCGTCGGCGAGGTAGAGCGTGCCGCGGTCGCGCATCAGGGCGCCGGTGGCGCGCTCGGCGGCGAGACGTTGGAGCATGGGGGAGAGGGCGGGCGCTGCTCTCACGGGGAAGGTTCTCTCGGCTGAGGTTCTCGCGGGAGGTGTCCTCTCGGGAGGTCTCCTCTCGGGCGCGGTGGCTCTCATGCCAGGACCAGCCGCTCCGCCATCTCGCCCAGCCTCATCCGGGCCAGCGCCAGGTTGCCGTCGGAGCGGTCGAGCCACAGATGCAGGAAGACGCTGCTGTCGAAGGCCGTCTCGACGAATCGGATGATGTGGTAGCCGGCGCGGGTGGTGACGATGACGTCTTCCACCGGCGGCGATGCGCCCGTCGCGGTAACGTCGTTCCCGCCCGGGCCTGTTAAGGGTTCCGGGACGGAGAGGGCGAACACCGGCTGCTCCGCCGCCATGCGCGCCACTTCGGCCGTCTCGGCGGCGGTCGCCTCGTGATCGCCGTTGGGCGAGTCGCCGATGGTGCCTAGGGCGAGACCGCTCGTCCAGTCGACCACCGCGGCGCCGCGGGCACCGGGCAGCCTCATGACTTCGAGCAGGCACTCGTCGATTCCGGGCACGCGGACTCCCTCCCGACCTGACGTGCGGCTGTGACCCAGACGCTACGCAACGTGCCCGCCCCAGGTGGGAGTTCTGGCATTTTCCATTGGTACATGCGGAAGGCGACCGGAAACGGCCGGACCCGCTGCCGCCCCTGTCATGTTCTGTTCGCGTCATGTTCTGTCCGCGTTCGGCGTCGCATCCCGTCTTCGGGGCAGGTCTTTCGGGCGCGCCTGTTGACTATAAGTATTCAGAGAAGCAGGATGTGAATAGAAGCAACACAGTCGCGAGGAGGCATTGCCATGTCAGGATCCCGCCCCGTACGGGCACCGCGCGGTACCGAACTGAGCGCCCTGGGATGGCAGCAGGAAGCCGCCCTCCGCATGCTGCAGAACAATCTCGACCCCGAGGTCGCCGAGCACCCCGACAAGCTCGTCGTCTACGGCGGTACGGGCAAGGCGGCCCGCGACTGGCGTTCGTTCGACGCGATGGTGCGCACGCTGCAGACGCTCAAGCAGGACGAGACGATGCTCGTCCAGTCCGGGCGCCCGGTCGGTGTCATGCAGACCCACGAGTGGGCGCCGCGCGTCCTGATCGCCAACTCCAACCTGGTGGGCGACTGGGCGAACTGGGAGGAGTTCCGCCGCCTGGAGGCGCTCGGACTCACCATGTACGGCCAGATGACGGCCGGGTCGTGGATCTACATCGGTACGCAGGGCATCCTGCAGGGCACGTACGAGACGTTCGCCGCCGTCGCCGCCAAGAAGTTCAACGGGACGCTGGCCGGGACGATCACCCTGACCGCCGGGCTCGGCGGCATGGGCGGCGCCCAGCCGCTCGCCGTGACCATGAACGACGGCGTGGCGATCTGTATCGACTGCGACCCGCGCGCCATCGAGCGCCGCATCGAGCACCGCTACCTCGATGTGCGCGCCGACTCCCTGGAACACGCGCTCCAGCTCGCCACCGAAGCGCGCGACGCGCGCAAGCCGCTCTCCATCGGGCTGCTCGGCAACGCGGCGGAGCTGCTGCCCCGGATGCTTGCCGAGGGCGCCCCGATCGACATCGTCACCGACCAGACCAGCGCGCACGACCCGCTCGCGTACCTCCCGATCGGCGTCGACTTCGACGACATGGCCTCGTACGCCGCCGAGAAGCCCGCCGACTTCACGCAGCGGGCACGCGAGGCGATGGCCAAGCACGTCGAGGCGATGGTCGGCTTCATGGACGCCGGGGCCGAGGTCTTCGACTACGGCAACTCGATCCGCGGCGAGGCACAGCTCGCGGGCTACGACCGGGCATTCGACTTCCCCGGGTTCGTCCCCGCGTACATCCGGCCGCTGTTCTGCGAGGGCAAGGGCCCGTTCCGCTGGGCCGCGCTGTCCGGCGAGGCGTCGGACATCCACAAGACCGACAAGGCGATGCTCGAACTCTTCCCGGAGAACGAGTCGCTGCACCGGTGGATCAAGATGGCCGGCGAGCGGGTCCACTTCCAGGGGCTGCCCGCCCGGATCTGCTGGCTCGGCTACGGCGAGCGCGACCGCGCCGGTGAGCGGTTCAACGACATGGTGGCCTCCGGCGAACTGGCCGCACCGCTGGCGATCGGCCGCGACCACCTGGACTGCGGGTCGGTGGCGTCCCCGTACCGCGAGACCGAGGCGATGCTCGACGGGTCCGACGCGATCGCGGACTGGCCGCTGCTGAACGCCATGGTCAACGTGGCGTCCGGCGCCTCCTGGGTCTCCATCCACCACGGCGGCGGCGTCGGGATGGGGCGCTCCATCCACGCCGGTCAGGTGACCGTGGCCGACGGTACGAAGCTGGCGGGCGAGAAGATCCGCCGGGTGCTGACGAACGACCCGGGGATGGGGGTCATCCGGCACGTCGACGCGGGGTACGACATTGCGGAGTCCGTTGCCGCGGACAAGGGCGTGCGGATTCCCATGACGGAGGGGCAGTGAGCCTGCCGGGCGGAAGCGGTTCCGTGGGCGCCGAGGGTTTCCCGGCGCCCGCCCTCCCCCATGGTTCACAGGGACCGGGCGGGGCCGGGCAGGCGTCCTTCCAGGCCATGTGGAAGGAACTTGCCCCCATCGGACGCCACCCCGGGAGCGGTGGGTACCGGCGGTACGCCTGGACCGGTGCCGACGCCGACTGCCGGGTCTGGTTCCGGGAGCAGGCCGAAGCACGTGGGCTCGGGTACGAGGTCGACCGGAACGGTAATCAGTGGGCCTGGCTCGGAGATCCGCTCGGTGACGACGCCGTCGTCACCGGGTCGCACCTCGACTCCGTGCCCGACGGCGGTGCGTTCGACGGGCCGCTCGGCGTGGTCTCCTCCTTCGCGGCGCTCGACGAACTCCGCCGCAGAGGAGCCGAGTTCACCCGGCCGTTCGCCATCACCAACTTCGGTGACGAGGAAGGGGCCCGGTTCGGGCTCGCCTGTGTCGGGTCCCGGCTCGCCGCCGGGCAGCTGACCGTCGAGAAGGCGCACCAG
Organism: Streptomyces sp. NPDC048411; assembly: GCF_040704695.1. NCBI lineage: Bacteria > Bacillati > Actinomycetota > Actinomycetes > Kitasatosporales > Streptomycetaceae > Streptomyces > Streptomyces sp. NPDC048411. The sequence continues at coordinate 5,991 of NZ_JBEZKL010000054.1, read as the reverse complement.
CTCAGCGACGGCGACGGCATCACATTGCCGCAGGCCATGGAGGCGGCCGGGTACGACCCCGACGCCATCGGCCCGGACCCCGAACGGCTGGCCCGCATCGGCGCGTTCGTCGAGCTCCATGTCGAGCAGGGGCGCTCCCTCGACCTCACCGGCGACCCGGTCGGTATCGCCTCCGCGATCTGGCCTCACGGCCGCTGGCGGTTCGACTTCCGGGGCGAGGCCAACCACGCGGGGACCACCCGGCTCGTCGACCGGCGCGACCCGATGCTCACGTACGCCGAGACCGTGCTGGCCGCCCGCCGCGAGGCGGAGCTCACCGGCGCTCTCGCCACCTTCGGGAAGATCGCCGTCGAGCCGAACGGCGTCAACGCCATCCCCTCCCTCGTCCGTGGCTGGCTCGATTCGCGCGCCGCCGACCAGGACACCCTCGACGCCGTCGTCACCGGCATCGAGCGGGCCGCCCGGGAGCACGCCGAGCGTGCGGGCATCGATCTCGATGTCGTACGGGAGTCCTTCACGCCCGTCGTGGAGTTCCAGCACGCCCTGCGTGACGAACTCGGCAAGATCCTTACCTGCCGGGGCGGCGGCGACGCGGGCCGCGCCGTGCCCGTCCTCGGCACCGGCGCCGGACATGACGCGGGTATTTTGTCCGCTTCGGTCCCTACCGCCATGCTGTTCGTACGGAACCCCACCGGGATCTCGCACTCGCCGGCCGAGTACGCCGCCGAGAACGACTGCACCGCCGGGGTGATCGCACTCGCCGATGTACTGGAAGGTCTCGCGTGCAGCTGACAACAACACCGACGGGCGCGCGCCGCACCGCCACGTTCTGGATGTCCCACGCCTGGCTCGGCACCCATGTCGAGCCGGGCGTCGCCCTGGACGTCGCCGACGGGCGGATCGCCGGGGTCCGCACCGGCGTCGACGCCCCGCCGCCGGGCGCCACCGTGCTGCGCGGGCTCACGGTGCCCGGTCTCGCCAACACCCACTCGCACGCCTTCCACCGCGCCCTGCGCTCCACCGTCCAGGTCGGCTCCGGCACCTTCTGGACCTGGCGCGAGCTCATGTACCAGGTCGCGTCCCGGCTCACCCCCGATACGTACTACGACCTGGCCCGTGCCGTGTACGCCGAGATGGCGCTGGCAGGCATCACCGCGGTGGGTGAGTTCCACTATCTGCACCACGCGCCCGGCGGAGCCCCGTACACCAACCCCAACGCCATGGGCGAAGCCCTGATCGCCGCCGCCGACGCGGCCGGGATCCGGATCACCCTGCTGGACACGGCCTATCTCGCCGCCGGATTCGGGCAGCGGGCCGGCCAGTACCGGGAACCCGACCGGCACCAGCTGCGCTTCTCCGACACCACCGCGGACGCCTGGGCCGAACGCGCCTCCCTGCTCAAGGGCAGCGACCACGCCCTGATCGGCGCGGCCGTCCACTCCGTACGCGCGGTGCCCGCCGGGCAGCTCGCGACCGTGGCGAAATGGGCCGAGGAGCGACAGGCGCCCCTCCATGTCCACCTCTCCGAACAGACCGCGGAGAACGACGCCTGCCAGGCCGCCCACGGCTGTTCCCCCACCCGGCTCCTCGCCGACCACGGGGTCCTCGGCCCGCGCACCACCGGCATCCACAACACCCACCTCAGCAGTGAGGACATCGCACTGCTCGGCGTCTCGGCCACCGGCACCTGCATGTGCCCCACGACCGAACGCGACCTCGCCGACGGCATCGGACCCGCCGTCGCCCTGCAGCGCGCCGGCTCGCCGCTCTCCCTCGGGAGCGACAGCCATGCCGTGATCGACCTCTTCGAAGAGGCCCGCGCTATGGAGCTCAACGAGCGTCTGCGCACCCATACCCGCGGCCACTGGACGGCGGCCGCACTGCTGCGCGCCGCCACCGTCGACGGGCACGCCGCCCTCGGCCGGTCCGACGCGGGCACCCTGGAACCGGGCGCGCTCGCCGACTTCACCACCGTCACTCTGGACTCCGTCAGAACAGCGGGACCGGTGCCCCGACTGGCCGCCGAAGCAGTCGTATTCGCCGCCTCCGCGGCCGATGTGCGTCATACGGTCGTGGCAGGTCGGCACATCGTCCGCGACGGGCAGCACACGCTCGTCGAGGACGTCCCCGCAGCACTCGCCTCGGCCATCGCCGTCCTGCACGGCTGACCCGGACCCTCGCAAGGAGAGCAGTCCCCCGATGACGACGACCGCCATCACCAACATCGCCAGTCTGGTCACCAACGACCCCTCCCTCGGTGACGGTTCCCCCCTGGGCCTGATCCTGGACGCGGCCGTCGTCATCGAGGGCGACCGGGTCGTCTGGACCGGTGAATCAAGCAAAGCACCCGCCACTGACAACGCCGTCGACGCGGGCGGCCGCGCGGTGATCCCGGGATTCGTCGACTCCCACTCCCACCTCCTCTTCGCGGGCGACCGCACCGAGGAGTTCAACGCCCGGATGTCCGGCCGCCCCTACACGGCGGGCGGTATCCGCACCACGGTCGCCGCCACCCGCGCCGCCACCGACGACGAGCTGGACGCCAACGTCGTCCGCTATCTCGCCGAGGCGCTCCGCCAGGGCACCACCACGTTCGAGACCAAGTCCGGCTACGGGCTCACCGTCGAGGACGAGGCCCGCGCCCTGCGCATCGCCGCCCGCCACACCGACGAGGTCACCTACCTCGGCGCCCACGTCGTCCCCCCGGACTACGCCGACGATCCCGCCGGGTACGTCGACCTGGTCACCGGGCCGATGCTCGACGCCTCTGCCCCGTACGCCCGTTGGGTCGACGTTTTCTGCGAGAAGGGCGCGTTCGACGGCGACCAGGCCCGCGCGATCCTGACCGCGGGCATGGCCAAGGGCCTGCACCCCCGGGTCCACGCCAACCAGCTCACCCACGGCCCCGGCGTTCAGCTCGCCGTCGAGCTGGACGCCGCCTCCGCCGACCACTGCACGCACCTCACCGACGCGGACGTCGACGCCCTCGCCCAGGGCAACACCGTCGCCACACTCCTCCCCGGCGCCGAGTTCTCCACCCGCGCGAACTGGCCCGACGCCCGCCGCCTCCTCGACGCGGGCGCCACCGTCGCGCTGTCCACGGACTGCAACCCGGGTTCGTCGTTCACCTCGTCCATGCCCTTCTGTATCGCCCTGGCCGTACGCGACATGGGTATGACTCCGGACGAGGCCCTCTGGTCCGCCACCGCGGGCGGCGCGGCGGCGCTGCGCCGTACGGACATCGGCCGCATCTCCCCGGGCGCCCGCGCCGATCTGGTGCTCCTGGACGCGCCCAGCCATGTCCACCTCGCCTACCGGCCGGGCGTCCCCCTGGTCCAGGCGGTCCGGCAGCGCGGCGAGCGCGCCCTCTGAGCGACACTTCCCCGCCCGCGTCCCGCACCGAGAACCCGTCAACAATGCGGAAGGACCTGCCCTTTGCCGGGGCAGGTCCTTCCGCAAGTGGTCCCGCGAGGGCGCGGGTGACTCCGGGATCATTCCTCCACTGTCAGGCCCTTCCTGAGCTTGACCAGCGTCCGGGAGAGCAGCCGCGAGACATGCATCTGGGAGATGCCGAGTTCGTCGCCGATCTCCGACTGCGTCATATTGGCGACGAAGCGGAGCGAGAGGATCTTCCGGTCGCGACCGGGCAGCGAGGCGATCAGCGGCTTCAGGGACTCGACGTACTCGATGCCTTCGAGCCCGTGGTCCTCGTAGCCGATCCGGTCCGCCAGCGCGCTCTCGGTCTCGTCCTCCTCGGCCTTGGCGTCGAGCGAGCTCGCGGTGTACGCGTTGCTCGCGGCCATGCCTTCGACGACCTCGTCGTCGGTGAGTCCGAGGCGGTCGGCGAGTTCGCCCACGGTGGGCGCCCGGTCGAGCTGCTGGGCGAGTTCGTCGCCCGCCTTGGCCAGGTCGAGCCGCAGCTCCTGCAGTCGGCGCGGGACGCGCACGGACCAACTGGTGTCGCGGAAGAATCGCTTGATCTCGCCGATGACGGTCGGCATCGCGAAGGTCGGGAACTCGACGCCCCGACTCAGCTCGAACCGGTCGATGGCCTTGATCAGGCCGATGGTGCCGACCTGGATGATGTCCTCCATCGGTTCGCTGCGGGAGCGGAACCGTGAGGCGGCGAACTTGACCAGGGCCAGGTTCAGTTCGACGAGTGTGTTGCGTACGTACGCGTACTCGTGGGTGCCCTCTTCGAGGGATTCGAGCCGCGCGAAGAGTGTCTTCGACAGCGCTCTGGCGTCCGTTGCGCCCACTTCGTCGTACGGCGGGATCTCGGGAAGTCCTTCGAGACCGTCGCTGCCCTTGGCACTGCTGGTGCTGCTGGTGCTGCGGCGCGGAGCGGGTACGGCGACCGCGGCAAGGGAGTCTGATTCGGTCAGTCCCTGAGGACATGCTGACGTCGCGACGTGGGTATGCGGTCCGTCGAGCCGGGGTGACATGGTCTCCTCCATCATTCTCGGCATATGGCTGCCGGTGCCCATGCGTGTTCCTGCGGTGAAGCGGCGCCTCCAAAGCCGGTCGTGTTTCGGGTGTCCCTCTACCCTTACCCGGTCCTGACGTGCGGATACAACCGCCAATTGAGGCTATATGTCCGGTTTGTTGAGGTCTTCGGCTACCGTGTGCCGTACGGAACGCGTAGTGTTTTACGAACGTCAGCGACAGCTACACACGCAACCGCACGCGCCGTCGCAGAGGGTGACGCGCACGTTGACGCAGGCAGTGACGAACGGCGAAGAGGGACGGGCATGGACCGCCAGACGGTCGGCAGTGCGAACCGGGGTCGACTTCAGGTCGAGGTCCGGACCGAGGGGCGCAGTGAGGTAGTGACGCCGGTGGGTGAGCTGGATCACCACACCGCCGATCTGCTTCGCGAACCCCTGGAGAGCGCGGTCGAACAAGGACGGGCCCGCCTGGTGGTCGACTGTTCGCGACTCGAATTCTGTGATTCCACCGGGCTCAATGTGCTGCTCGGTGCCCGCCTCAAGGCGGAGGCGGCCGGGGGAGGGGTCCATTTGGCCGGAATGCTGCCGATGGTGGCGAGGGTCTTCGAGATCACCGGGGCCGAGGCGGTCTTCACCGTCCATGACTCCCTCGAATCGGCGCTGGACACCTGATCGTGGCCCGGAGCGCCGCCTCACCCGTCCCGGGTGTTGCGTGCCTCACGCATTCCGCATGGGTGAAGTGGGTGTTGTCACGATACGGCCGGGCAGGAGACATCCCGGCGAACCTCCTGTGACCCGGGTGGCCCGCACACTCCGGGTGGCCCGCACACTCTGTATGCGGCCGGTATCCGTATCGGCAGCTGCGCCCGTATCTGTATCTGTAACTGTTCAATGGCGACATGGTGAATCGGTGAGGTGAAGCGCTGATGAGCACCACCCGGCAGCAACCGCCGGGCGACCTCGGCCGGGAGCCGGAGGGCGATGGCGACGGCGCCGACGCAGCCTCCTCCGGGCCCGTCGACCGGCGGTGGCGCACGCTGCCCCTGCGGGAGGTCAGCGGCATCGTGCCGACAGCCCGCGATTTCGCCCGTCAGGCACTCCACGACTGGGACTGGCTCCCCGCGTCGAGCGCCGACCGGCGCGCAGCCGCCGAGGACGTCCTGCTGGTTGTCTCCGAACTGGTCACGAACGCCTGCCTGCACGCGGAGGGACCCGAGGAGCTTCGCATCGCCTGCACCTCGAAGGTGCTGCGGGTGGAGGTCGTCGACGGCGGTGCGGGACAGCCCGCGCCGCGCACCCCGCACCGGGCGGGCCGGCCCGGCGGACACGGCATGTTCATCGTGCAGCGGCTCTGTCTGGACTGGGGTGTCCAGCGGGTGCCGGGCGAGCCCGGCAAGACCGTATGGGCGGAGCTGGCCGCTCCCGCTTAGACCGACCGGCACATGGGGGGCGGCGTCGCGGGGCTGGGCACGCACATCTGCCGCGTTGTCGTCAATCACCATGGCTCCGCCATGTCTCAATCCTCCGCCTTGCAGCTGCACGC
>NZ_JBEZKL010000053.1:0-49265 GCF_040704695.1 Streptomyces sp. NPDC048411 | reverse complement strand
ACGAGTTCCTGGCGGGCTTCGGCAAGACCGCCCGCGACGGCCTGCACCTGAAGGCCGCCCCCTCACTCGTCGGTGTTCCGAAGCGTTACTGGCCCTGCTCGTCGCGGCGTCGCTGCCACCGCTGCTCGATCCGGTTCATCACCGTTCGGCGTTGCTTGGGCTGACGGCGCTCGCTCCCGCCGCCGGCTGCCTGTTGCTCGCCGGGCTTGGGTGCCTTGCGCCACCCAGTGACCGCAAGGACCGCGCAGCCCAGCATGACGAGGAATCCCACCACGCTGATCCAGATCTGCTGGGCGACCATTCCGGCCATGAGGAGCGCGATACCCACCAGGAAGCCTGCGACCGCCTGGTAGACCCGTCGTCGGGTGTATGTACGCAGCCCGCTTCCCTCGAGCGCTGTCGCGAACTTGGGATCTTCGGCGTACAGCGCTCGCTCCATCTGCTCGAGCATTCGCTGCTCGTGCTCCGAGAGCGGCACGGAGTCCTCCTCGTCGTCGGCCGCGGGGGGGCGGCCGGTATGCGGCCCTTCCAGGATAGGCAGGGAATCACCCCCGTGAAACCCGCCCGCATCGCCAATCAGCCAGTCCGGGCCGCCACGACGGCTCAGCTGCTGAGGCGTAGATTCCCCAACCTCCGATCCGTCATGCCGGATGGTGTCCCCCGATCATACGTGGCGCGGCCCCCGATCGGGCGTCCTGGGGCGTACTCCGTCTGCGGCTGCGTTGCTGATCAGCCGCGCTGCGGCCGCCCCTCAGGCGCCCTTGGTGCCCAGAACGTGCAGCTGGGTCGCGACCGACTGGAAGGCCGGCAGTTCCGCGACGGCGCTCTCCAGCTTGAGCAGCGCATCCATCGCACCGGGTTCGGTGTCCACCAGGACGCCCGGTACGAGGTCGGCGAAGACCCGTACACCGTGGACCGCGCCGACCTCGACGCCCGCTGCGGAGACCAGCTCGGTGAGCTGCTCCGCGGTGTACCGCCGGGGCACCGGGTCGCCCTCGCCCCAGCGGCCCGCCGGGTCGGTGAGCGCCCGCCGGGCCTCGGTGAAGTGCCCGGCGAGCGCCCGGGCCAGGACGGCGCCGCCGAGTCCGGCGGCGAGCAGGCTGAGTGCACCGGACCGGCGGAGCGCGTCAACCGCGTTCCGTACGCCCTCGGCGGGGTCGTCGACGTACTCCAGGACTCCGTGGCAGAGCACCGCGTCGTATCCACCGCGCTCGACCACCTCGAACAGACCGAGGATGTCGCCCTGGACGCCGCGGACGCGGTCGGCGACCCCCGCCTCGGCGGCGCGGCGCTCCAGCGCGAAGAGCGCGTTGGGGCTGGGGTCGACGACGGTGACCTTGTGGCCGAGCCGGGCGACCGGCACGGCGAAGTTGCCGGTGCCACCGCCGGTGTCCAGGACGTCCAGGGCGTCCCGGCCGGTCGCCTTGACCTGGCGGTCGAGGGCGTCCTTGAGGACCTCCCAGACCACGGCGGTACGGAGGGAGGCGCGGGGGCGCAGCTGGTCCGACACGGCAGATGACTCCTCGGCACGGTGCCGCCGCTGACGGCGGAGCGTGAACAGTGCAGGTGATGCAGGTGCTATCCACCCTATTGCCTCGGGCCACCACCGCCGTCATCCCGCGTCGGACCGCTCCCTCCGGGCCTGTGGGAGTGTCGGCTGGAGCACCAGCAGCCGCTCGACGAGGCGCAGGAACATGGCCGCGTCGCGCAGCAGATCGTCGGCGTCACGGCTGCTGGCCGCCCCAGGTATGCCCGCTTCCGCGCGGGCCCGGCGGCGGGCCCCGGAGGCGAACAGGGCGCTCCATTCGGTGAGCTCCGGGGCAATCTCCGGGAGGACCTCCCAGGCGCTGCGGATCCTTTCCCGCCGCCGCCTGGTGGTCTCGGGCCGTCCCCGTGCGGCGAGCACGGCGGCAGCAGTGCGCAGGGCCGCGAGGTGGGCGGTGGCATAGCGCTCGTTCGGCACGGTGAGCACCGCGGCCTCGTCGAGGCCGATGCGGGCCTGGGTGAGCAGATCGAGGGCTGCGGGCGGCGCCGTGGCGCGGCGCAGCACGGGGTGGACGTCGTTCGCCGGACCGCTCGATGGGGAGGACGGGGCGGGGCCGGTCGGTGAGGGGGCAGGGCCGCCTGCGCGGCGCCGAGAGGCGGCTGCTGCGGACGAGTTGGCCATGACGAACCTCCTGTCGTCGTGTGACGGCTCCGTGGCCGTGTGTATCCATCGTGGGGGTCACCACTGACAATCTGCCCCGATCGGCCCCTGACCTGCACTTTTGCTTCAATCGCGAGTTCGGGCTATTTTTTTTGCACTGACTGGTCAGTCTAAAAAAGGAGAGTCTGTGGACAGCCCGCACGGGGCAGCTGTCACCGCCGAGGACTTCGGGCTCAAAGGACCGCGCGGCTGGGCCTTCCGGAGCGTGCGGATCGACGCCGGGCCCGGAGCACTGGTCGCGATCGAGGGCCCCTCCGGCTCCGGCCGCACCTGTCTGCTGCTCGCCCTCACCGGTCGGATGCGTCCCTCCGAGGGCAGTGCGGAGGTCGGCGGTCTGCGCCTGCCACGCCAGATGGCCGCCGTACGCAGGATCAGCGCCCTCGGCCCGGTCCCCGGGGTCAGCGAGCTCGACCAGGCCCTCACCGTCTCCGAGCACCTGCGCGAGCGGGCCCTCCTGCAGCGCCGCTTCGACGGCTCGCTGCGTGCCCTGCTCCGCCCGCGCGCCGAGCGCGCCGCCACGGCCCGGGCCCGGATCGACGCCGCGCTGGACGCCGCCGGACTCGACCCCACGACCCTGCCCAAGGCCGAGCGGACCTCCGTACGCGATCTGGAACGGCTGGAGGCGCTGCGGCTGTCCGTCGCCCTCGCGCTGATCGGCCACCCGCGGCTGCTCGCCGTGGACGACACCGATCTCAAGCTCTCCGACGCCGAACGCGCCGACGCCTGGAAGATGCTGCGCTCCGTCGCCGCCGACGGGACGACCGTGATCGCCGTCTGCAGTCAGGCTCCCGAGGGCGCGATCACTGTGCGAACGGACAGCGCCGGGGCCACGGACACCACCGACACCACAGAGACCACCGACGCCCCTGCGGCGACGGCGTCCGAGGAGGGGACGGCCGATGCGATCGCCGAGACTTGCCGCGCTTGAGCTGAAGCGTTTCGGCAGGGGGAAGCTGCCCCGCGCCGCACTCGTCGCGCTCGTGCTGCTGCCCCTGCTCTACGGAGCCCTGTACCTGTGGTCCTTCTGGGACCCGTACAGCCGCCTCGACAAGATCCCCGTCGCTCTGGTCAACGACGACAAGGGCGCCACCGCGGCCGGCAAGCGCATCGAGGCGGGTGACGAGATCACTGCCGAGCTGCTCGACTCCAAGGTCTTCGAGTGGCACGAGGTGAGCTCCGCCGAGGCCGGCCGGGGCGTCGAGGACGGTACGTACTACCTCTCGCTGACCATGCCATCGGATTTCAGCAAGCGGATCGCGTCCAGTTCGGGTGACTCCCCCGAGACCGGCGCTCTCCAGGTCCGGACGAACGACGCCAACAACTACATCGTCGGGCAGATCTCCCGGACGGTGTTCTCCGAGGTCCGCACCGCCGCCTCGACCAACGCCTCGCGTGAATTCCTGGACCGGATCTTCATCTCCTTCTCCGACCTCCACGACGCGACGGCCGAGGCGGCCAAGGGCGCCGACGATCTGAAGGGCGGGATCAGCAAGGCCAAGAAGGGCTCGAAGGACCTCGCGGACGGGCTGAAGGACGCCAAGGCGGGCAGCGGGCGCCTGGAGAGCGGGATCGTCAAGCTGAACAAGGGCGCGGGAGACCTCGAAACCGGCTCCCGGCAGGTCGCCGAGGGCACCCAGCTCCTCGCCGACAAAGTCAACGGCGTGGCTGGTGACGTCCGCCCGTTCCTGAAGGACAACGGCAAGTCGATCGGTGACACCGCCCGGCTGGTCGCCGATTCCTCGCAGACCGTACGGGACAACCTCGACGTGCTGGTGAAGGCGGCGCCCTCCGCGGCGACCGCCGCCCACAAGGCCTCCGACGATCTGGCCGATGTCTACCGCACCCGCTGCACGGAGCAGCTGCCCCCCGATCCCACCGCCTGTCCCCCGCTGAAGCGCGCCACGACCGCGGCGGCCGATGTCGCGAAAGTCGCCGACGATGTGAACATCCTGGTGAAGGACCAGACCGGAGACCTGAAGAAGCTGCGCGGGCAGCTCACCACTCTGCAGAAGCAGGCCGACGCCCTCGCCGAGCGCTCCCCGCACCTGGACGAGGACCTGAAGTCCGCCGTCGCGAAGATCAACGCGCTCAACACCGGCGCCCACAAGGTCGCCAGCGGCGCGGACGAACTGCACACGGGTCTCGCCACGGCCAAGACCGGATCCTCCGATCTGAACACCGCCGTCGGCAGGCTGAAGACGGGCGCAACCGACCTGGACGGTGGGCTGATCCGGCTGAACGACGGTTCCGCCACGCTCGCCCAGGGGCTGAACGACGGCGTCGGCAAGATCCCGGACTACGACAAGCAGGATCGCGACCGGCGCACCGACGTCATGGCCGATCCGGTCAAGCTCGCCTCCCAGTCCATGCACCAAGCCGCCAACTACGGCACCGGATTCGCGCCCTACTTCATTCCGCTCTCCCTCTGGGTCGGCGCGATGGTGGCGTACATGCTGATCCAGCCGCTCAACCGACGGGCGCTCGCCGCGGGGGCCTCCGCCTGGCGCATTGCCTTTGCCGGATGGCTGCCGGTGGCCGCGATCGGTCTGCTGCAGGTGGCCGCCCTGATGTCCGTACTGCACTGGGGGCTGGGGCTGCAGATGTCCCATGCCGCCGGGACAATCGGCTTCCTCGCCCTCGTGACCTGCTGCTTCGGTGCGATCGTGCAGTGGCTGAACGCCCGGTTCGGTGCGGCGGGACGGATCCTCGTGCTCGCGGTGCTGATGCTGCAGCTGACCTCGGCCGGGGGCACGTACCCCGTCCAGACCAGCCCCGGCTTCTTCGGTGCGATCCACCCGTACCTGCCGATGAGTTACATCGTCGAGAGCCTGCGCCGGCTGATCACGGGCGGCGGGCTGGGCCCGGTCTGGCAGGACTGCGCAGTGCTGCTGGCGTTCACTGCGGGGGCGCTGGCCCTGACCGCGGTATCCGCCCGGCGCAAGCAAGTGTGGACGCTGGACCGGCTGCATCCGGAGCTGAGCCTGTGAGCGCGCCCGGACCTGTGAGAATCGGGCGCATGGAAAGCAGTAGCAGCACGCGCCGCCAGGCCACCCGGCAGAAGCTCTACGAGGCGGCCGTCACTCTCATCGCCGAGAAGGGCTTCTCGGCGACCACGGTCGACGAGATCGCCGAGCGCGCCGGGGTCGCCAAGGGCACGGTCTACTACAACTTCAAGAGCAAGACCGAGCTCTTCGAGGAGCTGCTGCGGCACGGCGTCGGGCTGCTGACCGCTTCGCTGCGGTCCGCGGCCGAGGAGACGGCGGAGCGCGGCGGTACCCGGGTCGATGCCCTGGACGCGATGATCAGGGCCGGTCTGACCTTCATCGACCGCTATCCGGCCTTCACCCAGCTGTACGTCGCCGAGTTGTGGCGCACCAACCGTGCCTGGCAGGCGACCCTCCTGGTGGTACGTCAGGAGGCGGTCGCCGTGGTCGAGGACGTGCTGCGCGAGGGCGTCGCCAACGGTGAGCTCAGCCAGGAGATCGACATCCCGCTGACGGCGGCCGCGCTGGTCGGCATGGTCCTGGTAGCGGCCCTGGACTGGAAGGCGTTCCAGCCGGAGCGGCCCATGGACGATGTGCACTCGGCACTGTCGCTGCTGCTGCACGGCCGGGTCAGCGGGCACTGACACACCCTCCCCGGGGCGACGTCCCACACGCAAAAGCGCCGGTCGGGCGAGGCTCGATCCCCCCAAGCCTCGCCCGACCGGCGCTTCCTGTACTGCCGAAGAGCCTTCCCCCGTGGTCCACGGCCCTCCGTTGCGCACCCCCGTGCGCCCCCGCTCCGGAAGGAGTGCGGCACCCGTTCCGCCGCCCCGTGTCGGCGGTACCGGCGCTGCGCCCCTTCCGTGCTCCCCACTCTTCCGTCTGCGCAGGTGGGAGCCCATCCGCGTACCTACTCATCTCGCCGACTAGGTACGGATACTCAGAGCTGTGCACCGGACCCCACCCGGAGCGGCACGCTCCTGGTTACGATCGCGTCCGTGTCCGTACTCCCCCTGGTGTTCACAAGTGGCTGGGCGAGCGGGATCAACGCCTATGCGGTGGTCCTGTTGCTCGGCATCTTCGGCGCGACCGGAGTCAGCGACGAGGTGCCCGCGTCGCTGCAGCGCACCGATGTGCTCGTGGTGGCCGCCGTGCTCTTCCTGTGCGAGACGGTCGCGGACAGGATCCCGTACGTGGACTCGGTCTGGGACTCGGTGCACACCGTCGTCAGACCGGTCGCCGGGGCCGTCGTGGCGGCGCTGCTGGCCGGAGAGAGCGGTTCGCTGCCGGAGCTCGCGGCCGGGGCCGTCGGCGGCTCCACGGCGCTGATGAGCCACCTGGTGAAGGCGGGCACCAGGATGGCGGTGAACACCTCCCCCGAGCCGTTCAGCAACATCGCGGTGAGCACGGCCGAGGACCTCGGCGTCGCCGGGATCATCACGTTCGCGATATTCCATCCGCTGGCGGCGGCGGTCATCGCCGCGACCCTGCTCCTCCTCGGCCTGGTGGTACTGATCTTCCTGGCCTCCCGCATCCGCCGGTTCCTGCGCCGCAGAGCGCAGCGGCGGGAGGAGAAACACCTGGCCGGGACAGGTTCGGAGCCTCGTTCGCACTGGCCTTCCGGCTGAGCTGTCGGTACCGGCCGCTAAGGTCACTGACATGGCACGTATTGCGGTGATCGGCGCCGGGATGGGCGCAATGGCAGCGGCCGCCCGGCTGGCCGTGGCAGGCAACCGGGTGACGGTGTACGAGCGGTCGGAGACCTTCGGCGGCTCGGTCGGCCGGTATGCCCGCGACGGCTTCGCTTTCGACACAGGCCCCTCGCTGCTGCATCTGCCGGCCGTCTACCGCGACCTGTTCGTGAAGACCGGCAAGGAGCCGCTGGAGCGGTGCGTCACGATGACGCAGGTCGATCCGGCGAGCCGCCATCTCTTCGCCGACGGCACGGCGGTCTCGCTGCCGAACGCCTCGCGCGCCGGGGTGGTCGCCGCCCTGGACAGTGCGCTGGGGGCCGGTGCGGGCGGCAGCTGGGGCGCGTTCCTGGACCGGGCCCGCGATGCCTGGGACCGGTCCCGGCGGCCGTTGCTCGAGGAGCCGTTGCGCCCCGACTGGGAGGTGCTGGGCCGTGATCCGTACCCGGCACTCCGGCAGCGCCGACTGCTGCGCTCGGCCCGTCTGGCGGGCACGGTCGCAGAGGTCGGCGCCTGGGAGCTGACGGACCCCCGGCTGGCCGCTCTCCTCGACGGATACGCGTTGTCGTACGGCCTCGATCCGCTGCGCGCACCGGCGAGCGCGGCTCTTCTGCCGTACATGGAGGAGACGTTCGGCAGCTGGTACGTGGCGGGCGGAATCCGGGCGCTGGCGCAGGCGGTGTACGAGCGGTGCCTGGCCCGGAAGGTGGAGTTCGTCTTCGGCGCCGAGGTGGCCCGGGTCGTGGAGAGGGACGGCCGCGCAGCGGGCGTCGAGCTGGCCGCGGGCACGGTCACGGAGGCCGACCATGTGGTGCTGGGCGCCTGGCCGCACCCCGATCTGATACCGGGTCAGGGGCTCTGGCAGAGCGATGATGTGACGGCTCAGCCACGGCCGGGCGGCGGGACGGCGGTGCCGGGCCGGTTCCAGGTCCTGCTGTCACTGCGCGGCGCCCGGCCCGCGGACGCGGTGCACCGGACGGTGGTGCACGGCGCGGACGGCGCGGCGGAGCGCGAGGCGGTGTTCGGCGGCCGGCTCGCCGCAGGTCCCACGGTGACGGTGATCCGCCCCGACGACCCCACGACCCGCCCCGACGACGCGCACGAGGCAGTGACGCTCACGGCGACGGTCGCCCCGCACGGCGCGGTGGACTGGACAGACGGTGCGCTGCGCGAGCGGTACGCCGCCACGCTGATCGAGGCGGCCGGCGCAGCCGTTCCCGGGATACGGGAGCGGGTGCTCCACGCCGAGGTGCGGACGCCCGCGGAGAGCGCGGCCGACACCGGCGCCGAGGGCGGTTCGGTGCCCGCGCCCGCGCTGGCCGGGGCCGGGGGCGCGTATCTGCATCCAGGCAACCGCACCCGGTTGCCCGGGCTCTACCTCGCGGGCGGCTGGTCGCACCCGGGCGGCGGGCTCGCGCACGCCGGGATGTCGGGGGCACTCGTCGCCGGGCTCATCGTGGAGGGGGACGGCTTCCTCGGCTCCCGGTAACGGCCTCCCGGGGGAGGCCGTAAGGGGCCCGATGACCCCGAGGGGGCGGGCGCCGGGCACGTCCGGTCGCCGCTCCGTCCTCCAGCAGCCGTCGGGTTCAGCCTTCGCCCGACGGCGCGGCTCGCCCTGTCAGTAGCGGTACTGGTCGTTGTAGCCGGTGTCGTAGCCGTTCGGGAACGGCGCGGGCTGCTCCGGTGGCAGCGGCGGGTACTGCTCGCCCTCGCGCTGCTGCGGCACCCAGACGCCGCCCGGCGGCGTCTCGGAGGCGTACTGCTGGGCGTAGGGGTCTGCCGTGAACTGCTGCTGACCGCCATGGCTGTCATGGCCCGCGTACGGGTCCTGCGCCCCGTGCTGCGGGGAGCCGGTGGTGGTGCCGATGTACGGGTCGGAGTACGCGGCGTACTGCTGCTGGCCCGTGCCGTAGTCGTAATGCCCGGCGTCCTGGCTCGCGTACGTGCCCTGCCCGCCGTAGCCGTCCTGGCCGGCGTACGAGTCCTGGGCAGCCGCGGTGTACGCGGAGGAGTCCGGGTGCGGGTCGTAGGAGGCGTACTGGGGCTGCGAATGCTGTGCGGGCCGGGGGTCGGTGTAGATGCCGTACTGCCCGGTGTCGTCGGGCAGCGGCTCCGGCTCGTAGACCGCGGCCTGGCTCACCGGAGCAGGGCTGTTCGCCTCGTCCCGGTCCGAGCGGTCGTACTCCATCTGCAGGTCCGACACCTCCAGCGTCGGCTCCCGGCGGGTGCCCCGGTTGCCCCCCGACCGGCGGCGACGGCTCTCGCCCGGGCTGCCCCCTATGGCCCAGCCGGTCGAGAAACCGCGCCGGAACGAGAGCGTGACGTACGTCTGGCCGGTGGCGAACGCGATCGCGCCGACGGCGATGACGAACACGGAAGGTATCAGTACGCCGACGACCACACAGGCGAAGCCGCCGAAGGCGAGCAGGCGCCAGCGAAGGCGCGCCTTGTACTGCAGCAGCACCTCGCCGAGCAGCCACAACGCCACGATGCCGAACGCGATGTAGAGGACCGTCCAGCCCATGCCCGCCCCCTTCTACGGCCACCGCCCCGGGTCGTGGCGGGTACGGCCGGTCACGACTGCTTGTGCAGTCCGAGATTCTCGTAGATTTCGAGCGTCGCCGTCGAGTTGTTGAGCGTGATGAAGTGCAGTCCGGGCACACCCTCGGAGCGCAGCCTCGCGCAGAACTCCGTCGCGAACTCAATCCCAATGGAGCGTACAGCGGCGGGATCGTCCTTGACGGCGAGGATGCGTTCTTTCAGCGACGACGGCAGCGACGCGTTGCTGAGCTGCGGAAACCGCTCCAGCTGCTTGACGCTGGTGAGCGGCATGACCTCGGGGATGATCGGCGTGTCGCAACCCGCAGCAACCACTCGGTCACGCATACGCAGATAGTCGTCCGGATTGAAGAACATCTGCGTGATCGCATAGTCGGCGCCGGCGCGGCACTTGTCCACGAAATGCTGGATGTCGGTGTCCCAGTCGGTCGAGCGCGGGTGCATCTCGGGAAATGCGGCGACGCCGACACAGAAATCGCCGGATTCCTTGATGAGCCGGACGAGATCGGCCGCGTACCGCACACCCTGCGGGTGCTCGACCCATTCGCCCATCGGGTCGCCCGGCGGGTCGCCGCGCACGGCGAGGATGTTCCTGATTCCGGCGTCCGCATACTGCCCGATCATGTTGCGGAGTTCGGCGACGGAGTGGTCGACGGCGGTCAGATGGGCGACCGGGGTGAGCGTGGAATCGGCAGCGATCTGCTGGGTGGCCCGCACCGTCCCCGCCCGGGTGGAACCGCCGGCGCCGTACGTCACGGAGACGAAGCTCGGCCCCACTGCCTCGACACGGCGCAGGGCATTCCAGAGATTCCGCTCGCCCTTCTCGGTTTTGGGTGCCCAGAACTCGAACGAATACGACGTCTTGCCGGTCGCGAGAAGCTCACGCACAGTGGGTGCGTGATCTGTCCTGGTAGAAGGAGTGCCAAGGGCCATACTGAAGGTTAACCAGGGCGCGAGGGTGTCTCGACCAGCCCAGCGGCAATTGCCCGAATTGACTGGTGGTTTGTCCAGCCCTCGGACACTCTTCGCGCAGTCTCCGGGCGGACCCGGCCGTACATGGATGCTCGCGGCATTCCTGACGTACTTGTCAGACGTCAGCGCGTGCCCTGATCCGCTTCGCGAGCCCGGCGGCGGCCGCGGCCGGGTCATCGGCCTCGGTGATGGCCCGTACGACCACGACCCTGCGCGCCCCCGCGTCCAGCACCTCGTCGACGTTGTCCGCATCGATCCCGCCGATGGCGAACCACGGGCGCGTCCGGCCCAGCGAGGCGGCGTACCGCACGAGGTCGAGGCCCGGGGCGTGCCGGCCGGGCTTGGTCGGGGTGGGCCAGCAGGGTCCGGTGCAGAAGTAGTCCACGCCGGGCTCGGCGACGGCCGCGTCGACCTCGGACTCGGCGTGTGTGGAGCGGCCGATCACCACGTCCCCGCCGATGATGGCCCGGGCGGCGGGCACGGGCAGGTCCCCCTGGCCGAGGTGGAGCACATCCGAGCCGATGGCATGGGCGACATCGGCCCGGTCGTTCACCGCGAGGAGCGTGCCGTGGCGCCTGCAGGCGTCGGCGAAGACAGCGAGGTGTTCGAGCTCCTCGGCCGCTTCCATGCCCTTGTCGCGCAGCTGGACGATGTCGACGCCGGAGGAGAGCACGGCGTCGAGGAACTCGGGGAGGTCACCCTCGCGCCTGCGGGCGTCCGTGCACAGATAGAGCCGGGCGTCGGACAGCAGCGCGCGAGGCGTGGGCATGGTGCGGTTCCCCCTTGGGACGGAGCGGTACTGCTGGTGGCGCGAAGCGGTACGGCGGGGCGGCTCGATGCGGCGGTACGGGCCGCGCAGAGGCGCACGGCCCGTACCCCGCGTACGGTCGTCCCGGTCAGACGGCGAGCGCCTGGGCGCGGCGCTTCACCTCCGTGCCGCGATTCTCGCTCAGCGCCTGTGCGGGGGTACCCGGCAGGGTCGGGTCAGGGGTGAAGAGCCATTCCAGCATCTCTTCGTCGGAGAAGCCGTCGTCCCTCAGGAGCGTCAGGGTGCCGGAGAGGCCCTTGACCACCTTGTTGCCGTCGATGAAGGCAGCAGGCACCTGGAGCGCCCGGTTCTCACCACGTCGTACGGCGATGAGCTGGCCTTCCTTGACCAGCTGCCGCACGCGCGTCACCTCGACATCGAACATTTCTGCGATGTCGGGGAGGTGGAGCCAGGCAGGGACAAGAGCATCGATCTTTGCGTCAATCTCGGTCACAGGACAAGCCTGCCATCCCGCACTGACAGCCGATACCCGGACTCATCCCTTCAGGGCCTCGCGAACCACGTCCGCGACGCGGCAACGGGACTCCTGGTCGCTGGTGATCCAGCCGTGGGCGGACTCCAGGACACGCGAGTAGCAGGCCCCGGTGTCGGTGGTGCCCCGGTACTTCTCGGCCGAGGCTCCGTCCGCGGCGGTGACCACACCGCCCGTGCGGGCGAGGTTGCCGGTCGAGTCCACGGTGTCGTCCGTGACGGCGTCCGTGCGCCACACGCGCGCGGAGCCCGTCCGGGAGGTGTCGATCAGCACACGGCGCTGGGTGACGGCGGCCCTCAGGTCGTAGTTGTTGTAGTCGCCGTAGACCGGGATGTCCATGTCGACGTCGATGGGGTAGGACCAGGCGTGCCGCTGTGCGCTGGTACGCCCGCCCGTCCTGGTCGTCACCGTGGTGGCGCCGTGGTCGCGCTGGTGCACCGTCTGCTGCTGCCCGGTCCTGGAGACCGTGTCCGTGTTGGTGTACGCGAATTCCTGCTCGACGGTGGTGGTGACCCGGCCCTTCGAGGTCTGGACGTAGCCCGAGATCTTCCACGAGCGGCCGGTCGACACGGAGACGTGGGTGGAGCCGTCCTCACGCGGGGTCTGAACGGTCTTCACGGCGGGAGTGCCGGTGAGCGTGTTGACGGTCACCTGGCCGCTGGTACGTGACGCGTGCGCGTCCGTGTCGAGGAAGAGCGAACCGTCGACGATCCAGGTGTCGGCCGCGCCGTACGGAGTGATCCCGATGGCGTGCGGCCGGCCGTCGGCCAGTTCGCCCGCGAAGGGGGTGAGGTCGATGTCGTACGCCTCGGTCCGGAACTGGTCGATGGCCGGGACCGGCCGCCACAGGGTCGGCACGATGCCGCCGGAGTAGACGACCGGATACGGCTGGGCGAGGCCCGCGGGGCGCCCGTCCACCGTGACCTGCACCTCGCGGTAGGGGCCGCCGCCGCAGAGGTAGTCGGGGGCGGTGGCCGCGAGGTCGCTGGGGACCGCGTCGAACCACTGCTCGTCGCAGCCGCCGCCGCGTGCGTAGACCTGCAGGCGCGCGCCGGTCAGATTGCGCGGGAAGGTGACGTCGGTGCTGGTGGAGCCGCCCTTGCCGACGCTCAGCCAAGGGGCGTCGGTGGAGGCGGTGTTGCCCAGGGGGACGATCCGGTCGGCCGTGGTGGCGGCCGGGTGGCGCCGGTCGGCCCGGTAGTACGTGATCGTCAGCTTCACGTGGTACACGCCGGTGTACGTGTCGTTGACAACGTTTCCGAGCTCCAGCTGAAGCTTCTGCGGGTCCTTGAGGAGCGGCGCGAACTCGGTGATGTCCTTGGCGACGTGCCAGCTGATGCCGTCGTCGTCGGGCTCGGCCGTACTGGTGCGGAACACCTCCGCGCCGCCGACGAACACCGCGGCGAGGCGGTCGTACTGACGCCCCTTCACGCTGCCCGACCAGTCGAGGACGACCTTGTTCCAGGGACCCTCGCACCGGGCGGGCGGGGTGAGCGTGGTGGTGTACGGCGGCCCGCCGAGCGTGTAGCCGAAGTCGTGCTCGACGGCCGTCACCGCGCAGTGCTCGGTGTCCGGGCGGGAGACCGGCGGCAGCGCGTCGACCGGGTCCTGGTAGGCGACGGCCGGGTTGGAGCCGGGGGCGGGGGCGGTACCTGCGTACGCCGGGGCGGCAACTGCGGCGCCGATGAGGGCGATCGAGGCCGCCGCCACGGATATTCCGCGCAGGGCGCGGACCCATCGGTAGGGGGACATGCACATCCTTCGGAAGAGGGTCGGTGATCCAAAAGCTGCACACTGCACCAATTTCGCCCCGCAGCCAAGAGGTGTCCGCATAGCGGAGATTGCCCACCGGCCCCTTCAGGGGGAGGCCATTACTGACGTACCGTCGATTTCAGCGGCACGGAGGGATCGGCCGCCCGCACCTCATCGAGCCGCGCCCCCGCCTCGATGAGCTTGCGCCCCTGGGTCAGGTCGCGCGGCCGGCCGACGGCCAGGACGGCGACCAGCGCGCCGTCCCGCAGCCAGAGCACCGACCAGGCGGGACCGTCCGGGTCGCCGCGCCACAGCAGGGTGTCGGCGCCCCCGTGATGGCCCGCGTACTGCACGAACCGGTCGAACTGCTCGGACCAGAAGTACGGCACGGGGTCGTACGTGAGCGGCTGCGGCGCCCCGCGGGAGCCGGCGCCGATGATGTTGGCGGCGGCGGTCCGCGGCCCCTGGACGGCGTTGTCCCAGTGGTGGACGAGGAGGCGCGTGCCGTATCGCGCGGAGGGGAAGGAGGCGCAGTCCCCGACGGCGTACACATCGGGCAGCGAGGTTCGCAGCGCTTCGTCGGCGGTCACCGATCCGTCCGGTCCGAGCGCGATGCCGGAGCCGGCCAGCCAGGCGGTGGCGGGCCGGGCGCCGATCCCGACGACCACCGCTCCGGCCGCGAGTGCGCGGCCGTCGGCGAGGACCACCCGGCCGGGCTCGATGCGGGCCACCGGGGCACCGGTGAGGAGTTCCGCGCCGCTCTCCCCGTACCAGCGGGCCATCGGAGCGGCGACCTCGGCGGGCAGGACGCCCGCGAGCGGCCGGTCGGCGGCCTCGACAACGGTGACCTCGCAGCCCGCGGCACGGGCCGCGGTGGCGAACTCCGCGCCGATCCATCCGGCGCCGACGACCACGACGGTGTGCTGCTCGCCGAGGACCGGCCGCAGCCGTGCGGCGTCGTCGAGGGTGCGCAGCAGATGGACGCCGCGCACACCCTCGGAGCCCGGCAGCTCGACCGGTTCGGCGCCGGTGGCGATGACCAGGACGTCGTACGGGACGGGGCCCGTCGGGGTGTCCAGTTCATGCGCCTCGGACCGGAGGCCGATCACGTCGCGGCCCAGTTGCAGCTCGATGTCGAGCGCCTCGAAGTCGATGTCGAAGGCAGAGTCCTCGGCCTCGCCGAGCAGCACCGCCTTGGACAGCGGCGGCCGGTCGTAGGGCTGGTGGGGTTCGGCGCCGATCAGGGTGACCGGGCCGGCGAAGCCCTGTTCCCGCAGGGCCACCGCGGTCTGCACACCGGCCATGCCCGCACCGACGATGACGATGCGGCGCTCGGTCCGCCGGTCCGGCTGCTCAGTCTGCTGCTCGCTCACCTGTCCACCTTAAACACCTGACACCCCGTCAGCTAGACACTTCCTCGACCACGCTCGTCCCGCTGCCCTCCTGCGACTCCCACTCCCACCGCTCGTCCAGCCGCACACGGCCGTCGGCGAGGTCGACGACGGTGGAGAGGCAGTGTCCGGAGGATGTCGTCCCGTCCTGTTTCAACTGGACGTACCGGAAGTCGAGCCGATCGGCGGTCCTGGTGCCGACGAGATGGCCGCGGACCACGTCGCCGCCCGCGTACTCGGCCCAGATCCGGCCGTCCTCCTCGTGGTACGTGAAGCGGGTACGGGTGCCGACCTGGCCCGGCGCCTGGTCGGCGACCGGCGAGAGGACGAGTCCGTCGAGCGAACGAGCCACGGTGGCTGCTCCCTTACAGGGTCCGGAGGATGGGGTCCAGGGCCGTGACCGGCCATGTTTGCCCTACGCGACGGGGCAGAGCCTGCCGGGAGGGGCACTAGGGTGGCCACCGTAAGACACTCGCGGGAGCCCGGACGCACCGGGCTGAGAGGGAGGCTGGGCGGCCTCCGACCGTACGTACCTGATCCGGGTCATGCCGGCGAAGGGAGGGGCTGGACGCCCATGCGTTCTTCCGGGAACACATCCGTATCCGCACAAGGATCCGACGTCCTCGTCATCGGGGGCGGGATCATCGGTCTGGTGACCGCCTGGCGGGCTGCGCAGCGCGGTCTGCGCACCGCGGTCGTCGACCCCGAACCGGGCGGCGGGGCCGCCCAGGCAGCGGCCGGGATGCTCGCCGCCGTCACCGAACTCCACTACGGCGAGCAGATGCTGCTCGGCCTCAACGTCGCGTCCGCCGCGCGCTACCCGGCATTCGCGGCCGAACTGGCGGCGGCGAGCGGCCAGGACATCGGATTCCGCGCCTGCGGCACCCTGGCGGTCGCCCTGGACTCCGACGACCGCGCCCATCTGCGGGAGCTGCACGCGCTGCAGCAGCGTTCGGGGCTGGGGTCGGAGTGGCTCACCGGCCGTGAGTGCCGCCGACTGGAGCCCATGCTGGCGCCGGGCGTGCGCGGCGGTCTGCGGGTCGACAGCGACCACCAGGTCGATCCCCGCCGGCTGGCCGCCGCTCTGCTGACGGCCTGCGAACGGGCCGGGGTGGTCTTCCACCGCGACTGGGTGGAACGCCTCGGGGTGGCACGCGGCCGGGCCACCGGAGCCGTACTCGCGGCCGGTACGGAGCTGGCCGCCGACCAGGTCGTACTCGCCTCGGGCAGCCTCAGCGGGCGGCTCGCCGGGCTGCCGGACGACGTCGTCCCCCCGGTGCGGCCCGTGAAGGGACAGGTGCTCCGGCTGGCCGTGCCCGCCGCTTACGCACCGTTCCTCACCCGCACCGTGCGGGCCATGGTCCGGGGCAGCCATGTCTATCTCGTCCCGCGCGAGAACGGCGAGCTCGTCGTCGGCGCGACCAGCGAGGAGATGGGCTGGGACACCACCGTCACGGCGGGCGGGGTGTACAAGCTGCTGCGCGACGCCCACGAGCTGGTGCCCGGCATCACCGAACTGCCGCTCACCGAGACCCGAGCCGGCCTTCGCCCCGCCTCCCCCGACAACGCCCCGCTGCTCGGCCCCACCGCCCTGCCCGGCCTCCACCTCGCCACCGGCCATCACCGCAACGGCGTACTGCTCACCCCCGTCACGGGTGACGCCATGGCCGAGTTGCTGACCACCGGCGAGCTGCCCGCCGTGGCCCGCCCCTTCGCCCCCGGACGATTCGCACCCGCCGCCGTACCGCCCTCCGCCTCCGTACGTCAGGAGCAGCCCGCATGACCGACTCCCGTCCGCTCACCGTCTCCGTGAACGGCGATCCCCGTTCGATCGCCGCGGGCACCACCCTGGAGACCCTTGTGGCGACTCTCACGCAGGCGCCCTCCGGGGTCGCCGCGGCTCTCAACGAGACCGTCGTCCCGCGCAGCCGCTGGTCGGCCGCCGCCCTCGCCGACGGCGACCGGATCGAAGTCCTCACCGCGGTCCAGGGAGGCTGACCATGTCCGACGATCTCTTCACCCTCGGCGGCACCACGTTCGGCTCCCGGCTGATCATGGGAACGGGCGGGGCGCCCAGTCTCGACGTGCTCGAACGCTCCCTGACGGCGTCCGGCACCGAGCTGACCACCGTCGCGATGCGCCGCCTCGACCCGACCGTGCAGGGCTCGGTCCTCTCCGTTCTCGAACGCCTCTCGATCCGCGTCCTGCCGAACACGGCGGGCTGCTTCACCGCGGGCGAGGCCGTGCTGACCGCCCGGCTGGCCCGCGAGGCGCTGGGCACCGACTGGGTCAAGCTGGAGGTCGTGGCCGACGAGCGGACTCTGCTGCCCGACCCGATCGAGCTGCTGGACGCCGCGGAGACTCTGGTGGACGACGGGTTCACCGTCCTGCCGTACACCAGCGACGACCCGGTGCTCGCCCGGAAACTGGAGGACGTGGGATGCGCGGCGATCATGCCGCTCGGCTCCCCCATCGGCTCCGGTCTCGGCATCCGCAATCCGCACAACTTCCAGCTGGTCGTCGAGCAGGCCCGGGTGCCGGTCATTCTCGACGCGGGCGCCGGAACCGCCTCGGACGCGGCCCTCGCGATGGAGCTGGGATGCGCGGCGGTGATGCTGGCGTCGGCGGTGACCCGGGCGCAGGAGCCCGAGCTGATGGCGGCGGCGATGCGGCACGCGGTGGACGGTGGACGACTGGCGTACCGCGCGGGCCGGATCCCGCGGCGCCACTTCGCCGAGGCCTCCTCGCCGGTGGAGGGGCGGGCGGTGCTGGACCCGGAGCGGCCGGCGTTCTGAGCGCGCGTCCCCGGGTCCGTACGCTGCTGAAGCGCATGTCCCTGTCACGGCTCGGCTGCAGTACGGACCCGGGATCGCCCCGGCCCGTCGGTCGTGTCCGCGGTGGCTCGTAGACTCGGCTGCGTGGATAAGACCCTCCAGGACCCCCTTGTCGGGCAGCTGCTCGACGGCCGTTACCGCGTCGATGCCCGCATCGCCGTGGGCGGGATGGCCACGGTCTACCGGGCCATGGACACCCGGCTCGACCGGGTGCTCGCCCTCAAGGTGATGCACCCGGCGCTCGCAACCGACGCCTCGTTCGTCGAGCGTTTCATCCGCGAGGCCAAGTCGGTGGCCAGGCTCGCCCACCCCAATGTGGTCGCGGTCTTCGACCAGGGCGCCCAGGGGGCGTACGTCTACCTGGCGATGGAGTACGTCGCGGGCTGCACGCTGCGCGACATCCTGCGCGAGCGCGGCGCCCTGCAGCCCCGCGCCGCCCTGGACATCTTGGAGCCGGTCCTCGCCGCACTCGGTGCCGCACACCGGGCGGGGTTCGTGCACCGCGACATGAAGCCGGAGAACGTCCTGATAGGGGACGACGGCCGGGTGAAGGTCGCGGATTTCGGTCTCGTACGGGCAGTGGGCGCCGTCACGAACACCACCGGATCCGTCCTGGGCACCGTCTCCTACCTCGCCCCCGAGCAGATCGAGCACGGCACGGCGGACACCCGCGCCGATGTGTACGCCTGCGGTGTCGTGCTGTACGAGATGCTGACGGGCGCCAAGCCGCACACCGGCGACTCCCCCGCCCAGGTCATCTACCAGCACCTCAACGAGGACGTCCCGGCCCCCTCGGCCGTCGTCCCCGGGCTCGCGGTCGAGCTGGACCGCCTGGTCGCGAGCGCCACCGCCCGCGACCCCGAGGTCCGCCCGTTCGACGCGGTGGCCCTACTGGCCGAGGCCCGCACCGCGCGCGCCGCGCTCGCCGACGAACAGCTGGACGCCGTACCGCCGCAGTCCCTCGCCGAGGTGCACGACGTCACCGAGGACCGCACGAGCGTGATCCCCCGGGTACTCCCGGACGGTCAGGGCACGGCCCACCACACCAGTCGGCTCGAGATGCCCCCGCCGCCGCCGCCCGAGCAGGCCCGACGCGGGCCGCGGCGCGGAATGATTGCCGCGATCGTCGCCGTGCTGCTGGTGCTCGGGGCCGGTGCCGGTGTCTGGTACATCAACTCGGGACAGTTCACCCGGGTCCCCTCCCTGCTCGGCCAGACCGAGAAGGAGGCCGGGCAGCGGCTCTCCGACTCCGGGCTGGAGCTGAAGAGCATCAAGCGGGCCTACAGCGACAGCGTCGAGCGCGGCAGGGTCGTCGACAGCGATCCGAAGTCCGGCGCCCGGATCCGGGGCAACGGCTCGGTGACGATCACCGTGTCGCGCGGCCCGGAGATCGTGAAGGTGCCCGCCGTCGAGGGCATCGCGCTGGCCGAGGCCAGGCAGGCGCTGAAGAAGAGCGGGCTGGTGCCCGGCATGGTCACCAGGGAGTTCAGCACGGAGTTCGACCGGGGCGACGTGATCCGTACGGATCCCGGAGCGGGCGCCGAGCGCCACCCCGACTCCGCGGTCGCCCTGGTCGTCAGCAAGGGCACCCCGGTCGATGTCCCCGATGTCACCGGACTGTCGGTCCAGGACGCCACCGCCGCACTGGACGAGGCAGGGCTGAAGGCCAAGGTGCAGCCCGGCCGCGTCAACTCTCCCGAGGCCGAGGGCGAGATCGCGCACCAGTCCCCGGGCCAGGGTGCCCAGGTCGCCGAGGGCGACACCATCACGCTCACGGTCTCCAAGGGCCCGCGGATGATTGACGTACCGGACGTCACCGGCAAGGACGTCGACGAGGCGACGAGGCTGCTGAAGGCAGCGGGCTTCGAGGTCAAGGTCGACCGCCCGTTCCTCTCCTTCAGCGACAAGATCGCCAGTCAGTCCGTGGACGGCGGCAAGCAGGCCCCCGAGGGCAGCACCATCACCATCAAGACCAAGGGGCTCTAGATCCATATGCGCAACCCCGTCGGCGGCCATGTCCCCGTGGCCGGCGGCCTCGCGAAAGTCGGTCTGCCCTACGCCCGCGAGATGGGGGCGGAGACCGTCCAGGTCTTCGTCGCCAATCCGCGCGGCTGGGCCACGCCCACCGGGAACCCGGCGCAGGACGAACAGTTCCGTGCCGAGTGTGCCGCCGAGTCGATACCGGTCTACGTGCACGCCCCGTACCTGATCAATTTCGGCTCGCACACCGCGGCCACCGTGGAGAAGTCCGTGGACTCGCTGCGCCACTCCCTGCGCCGGGCCCGTGAGATCGGCGCCCTGGGCGTCGTGGTGCACACCGGCTCGGCGACCGGTGGCCGGCCACGCGCGGAGGCCCTGGCGCAGGTACGGACGCACATGACGCCGCTCCTCGACGAACTGACCCATGACGACGACCCGTATCTGCTGCTGGAGTCGACCGCCGGACAGGGATTCTCGCTCTGCTCGCGGGCCTGGGACTTCGGCCCGTATTTCGACGCACTCGACGCCCACCCCAAGCTCGGTATCTGTCTCGACACCTGCCACATCTACGCGGCGGGGCACGATCTGGCGGGCCCCGCGGGCATGAAGCAGACCCTGGACCTGCTGGTGGACACGGTCGGCGAGGGGCGGCTGAAGCTGATACACGCCAATGACTCCAAGGACGTGGTGGGAGCCAACAAGGACCGGCACGAGAACATCGGCGCCGGACACATCGGCGAGGAGCCGTTCCGGGAACTGTTCGCCCATCCGGCGACGGCGGGAGTACCGCTGATCATCGAGACGCCGGGCGGCAAGGAAGGCCATGCGGCGGATGTGGCGCGACTGAAGGGGCTGCGCGACTGCGGCTGACCGCGAAACCCAATGGAGGAATACCCCTCGGGGGTATATGGTTCTTGTTGTCGACAGGAACCGCTACGGCATTGGGGGATCGCCATGCAGCACGACACGCGTAACGGAGAGCACCAGCAGCACCACGGGCAGGGCCACGACGGAAGCAGCCACGCCGACCACTCGGCTCACGTCGGCCACACTGCGCACTCCCCCGGCCGGGTCGACTGGGCCATGGCCGCGCGCGCCACACTGCACTG
This sequence comes from Streptomyces sp. NPDC048411, assembly GCF_040704695.1. Lineage (NCBI taxonomy): Bacteria > Bacillati > Actinomycetota > Actinomycetes > Kitasatosporales > Streptomycetaceae > Streptomyces > Streptomyces sp. NPDC048411. The sequence goes on along the minus strand of NZ_JBEZKL010000053.1, from coordinate 28,486 downwards.
CCTCACCGGATGCGCCATCGGCGAGATCCTCGGCATGGTGATCGGCACGGCGCTCGGCTGGGGCAACACGGGGACGATGGCCCTCGCGATCGTCCTGGCGTTCTTCTTCGGCTACACGCTGACGCTGCGCTCGATCCTGAAGGCCGGCGTCGACTTCCGTACCGCGTTCCGGGTCGCCCTGGCCGCTGACACCCTCTCCATCGCGGTGATGGAACTGATCGACAACGGCGTGATCGTCCTGTGGCCGGGCGCCATGGACGCACAGCTCGCCGACGCGCTGTTCTGGGGAACGCTCGCGCTGTCGCTGGCCGTCGCCTTCGTCGTCACCACACCGGTCAACAAGTGGATGATCGGCCGCGGCAAGGGCCACGCGGTGGTGCACCAGTACCACCACTGACGATCTTCCCCGTGATAGGGAGTGGATCAGCGAGCGGCGTCATGCGGCTTCGCCGACAACGCCACAAGCGCAGTCGCGGGGCGTCGGGAGCCCACTCCCTGTCGTGGGGGAGGCCGTGAGGACGGCCCCGCACCGGGACCGTCAGGTCAGAGCTCGGGGCCTTCCCCGGGCTCTTCCTGGTAGGAGTAGCGCTGCTCGCGCCACGGATCGCCGATGTTGTGGTAGCCGCGCTCCTCCCAGAAGCCCCGGCGATCGGCCGTCATGTACTCGACGCCCCGGACCCACTTGGGCCCCTTCCAGGCGTACAGGTGCGGTACAACAAGGCGCAGCGGGAAGCCGTGCTCCGCGGTGAGCAGCTCACCGCCCTTGTGGGTGGCGAAAAGCGTACGGTCCGAGGTGAAGTCGGCGAGTCGCAGGTTCGAGCTGAATCCGTACTCCGCCCAGACCATCACATGCGTGACCTGGGGCGCGGGTGGCGCGAGTTCCAGAATCGTACGGGCGAGGACCCCGCCCCATTCGGCCCCGAGCATGCTGAATTTCGTGACGCAGTGCAGATCGGCGACGACCGAGGAGAACGGCAGGGCCGAGAATTCCTGGTGGTTCCAGCAGTGCTTCTCGCCGTCCGCGGTGGCTCCGAAGACCCGGAACTCCCAGCGATCCGGCTTGAACTTGGGAACGGGCCCGTAGTGGGTAACCGGCCAACCGCGCTGCAGTCGCTGACCCGGCGGAAGCCCGGACTGCTCTGATTCGCGGTATTCCCGGCTTTCCGGCTGACCCATGCCTCCATGGTGACAGACAGGCAGGGGTGGTCATGACCAGGGTAGCGACTATTCGGGCAACTCATACTAAGCATGCACTTACTGGACGGCTGGGGGGTGCGGTGCGAGGATGCGGCCAACGTGCCCAGTTCACCGGTTGGAAGGAGCCTCTGCGATGCAGGGCGACCCCGAGGTCCTCGAGTTCCTGAACGAACAGCTGACCGCCGAATTGACTGCCATCAATCAGTATTTCCTGCACGCAAAGATGCAGGACAACTTCGGCTGGACGAAGCTCGCGAAGTACACCCGGTCCGAGTCCTTCGACGAGATGAAGCACGCCGAGACCCTGACGGACCGCATCCTCTTCCTCGATGGACTCCCCAACTACCAGCGGCTCTTCCATGTACGCGTGGGCCAGACGGTCACCGAGATGTTCCAAGCCGACCGCCAGGTCGAGGTGGAGGCGATCGACCGGCTCAAGCGAGGTGTCGAGTTGATGCGCGGGAAGGGCGACATCACGTCCGCAAACATCTTTGAATCGATCCTTGAGGACGAGGAGCATCACATCGACTACCTCGACACTCAGCTGGAACTGATCGAGAAGCTCGGCGAGCCGCTCTACATCGCGCAGCAGATCGAGCAGCCTGACAGCTGAGTCCGGGACAGCCGAGTCCGGGACGGCAGGTCCCGGAGAGCCGGGTTCAGGCCGCGTCGGGGAGCCGGATGCCCGGGACCGGACCGGGACCGATGTCCGGGATCCGTCCGGGGGCGACGCCCGGACCGATGCGGGGGGCCGCACCCGGTGCGGTCGAGAGGTTCTGCCCGGGGGCGTCACCGGGGGCCTGCTTCTGGTCCAGCAGTTCCCGGCGCGTGCACGCACCGCGGCCGAGCATCGCCTGAATCCGGCGGACACAGCCACCACAGTCGGTGCCCGCCTTGCAGGCGTTGGCTATCTGGCGGGGGGTGCACGCCCCGGCGTCCGCATGTTCCTTGACCTGCTGCTCCGTAATGCCGAAACACGAGCAGACGTACATGCGGTTCACCTCCCGGCAGAATGGGTCACGGATGCCACCCCGCTGAACGGTGAGGCTTACCTAACCTTACCCGGCGCCCAGTACCGGTAAAAGTCCCGGAATGCCCTGTGGGGCACGGATCACATCGATCCGTGCCCCACAGTCGTACGCGCGCTACCTGCCGTGACGGCTACTGGTCCCGGTACATCTCGGCGACCAGGAACGCCAGGTCCAGCGACTGGCTGCGGTTGAGCCGCGGGTCGCAAGCGGTCTCGTAGCGCTGGTGCAGGTCGTCCACGAAGATCTCGTGGCCGCCGCCGACGCACTCGGTGACGTCGTCACCGGTGAGCTCGACGTGGATGCCGCCCGGGTGCGTACCGAGGCCCTTGTGCACCTCGAAGAAGCCCTTGACCTCGTCCAGGACGTCGTCGAAGCGACGGGTCTTGTGGCCGGAGGCCGCCTCGAAGGTGTTGCCGTGCATCGGGTCGGTGACCCAGGCGACGACCGCACCGGAGGCGGTGACCTTCTCGACCAGCGCGGGGAGCTTGTCGCGGACCTTGTCGGCGCCCATCCGGACGATGAAGGTCAGCCGACCGGGCTCGCGGTCCGGGTCGAGGCGGTCGATGTAGCCGAGCGCCTCGTCGACGGTGGTCGTCGGGCCGAGCTTGATGCCGATGGGGTTACGGATCTTCGAGGCGAACTCGATGTGCGCGCCGTCCATCTGGCGGGTGCGCTCACCGATCCAGACCATGTGGCCGGAGGTGTCGTACAGCTCACCGGTGCGCGAGTCGATGCGGGTCAGCGCCGACTCGTAGTCCAGCAGCAGCCCCTCGTGCGAGGAGTAGAACTCGACCGCCTTGAACTCTGCCGGGTCCGTGCCGCACGCCTTCATGAAGTTCAGCGCGTTGTCGATCTCGCGGGCCAGCGCCTCGTAACGCTGACCGGACGGGGACGACTTGACGAAGTCCTGGTTCCAGGCGTGGACCTGGCGCAGGTCGGCGTAACCGCCGGTGGTGAAGGCGCGGACCAGGTTCAGCGTGGAAGCGGACGCGTGGTACATCTGCTTCAGCCGGTCCGGGTCCGGGACGCGGGCCTTCTCGGTGAAGGCGAAGCCGTTGACGGAGTCGCCGCGGTAGGTCGGCAGGGTCACGCCGTCGCGGGTCTCGGTCGACTTGGAGCGCGGTTTGGAGTACTGGCCGGCGATCCGGCCCACCTTGACGACGGGCACGGAGGCCGCGTAGGTGAGGACGGCGCTCATCTGGAGCAGCGTCTTCAGCTTGGCCCGGATGTGGTCGGCCGACACCGCGTCGAAGGCCTCGGCGCAGTCGCCGCCCTGCAGCAGGAACGCCTCGCCCTTGGCGACGGCTCCCATGCGGGCGCGCAGCTGGTCGCACTCGCCCGCGAAGACGAGCGGCGGATACGACGCGAGGTCCGCGAGTACATCGCGCAGAGCCTCGGCATCGGGGTACTCGGGCTGCTGCGCCGCGGGAAGGTCTCGCCAGGTGTTGCCACCGGCGACGGAGGTATGGGCGTTCACGGTCACAACCACAACATTACGGGGTCGTGTCCCCTGATATTCCCCGTGCTCAATGGCTGAGACGGCGTTTCCCGCCGGGCAGTGACGGTCGCCACAAGGAGCCCTGCCAGCCTCACGCCTTTCGAATTCGAACAAAGCCACCGCAGAGGTGGGGCGTTGAAGCGGAATCACCGCGAGCGACGTCCAGCAGGCGAGCAGCACGGTCCCGGACGCGGGCACCAACCGCTACAACATCCTCGGCCGTGACTCCTCCGGTGTCCTCTGGCAGTACCAGGGCACCGGCAGCGCCACCGCGCCGTACGCCGCCCGCGTGAAGGCCGGCGGCGGCTGGAGCATCTACAACCTGCCGTTCTGACCGGTTCCTCACGGATCTGCCGGGGCCCGTCGTGGGTTAGGGTGCAAAGCATGTTCGCGCATTCGATCCAGAACTGGTGGTGGACCGCTCATCCGGCGGCCCACTGACTGCGCGTACGCACCATCGCAGAGGCCGCCCGAGGGGCGGCCTTTTTCGTGTCCGGGGCCGTTCCTCCCAGCTGAACCCAGGGGAAGGAACACCACCCATGCTCATCGAGAAGCTCCTCGCCGCCGACTGCCCGCCCTTCGCACTCCTCCGCCGCCGGACACCGGGCCGTGATCACGACACCGTCGAGGTCCTGATCGGCGCGGTGCACGAGGCCGAGCGGCTCGCGGACCTCCCGGTGGGCGAACTTCCCACGTTGGCGCTGGTGCCGTTCCGGCAGATCGCCGAGCGTGGCTTCGACGTCCGCGACGACGGGACGCCACTGTCGGTGCTGGTCGCGCAGGAGACGTACGAACTGCCGCTCTCCGAGACCCTCGCGCAGCTGCCCACCCACGACGTACGGGTCGAGGGCGGTGCCTTCGACGTCCCCGACGAGGAGTACGCCGGCGTCGTCCGACGGGTCATCGAGGACGAGATCGGGCAGGGCGAGGGCGCGAACTTCGCCATCCGGCGGACCTTCCAGGGCGACATCCCGGGGTTCGGGCGGGCCGACGCGCTGGCCCTGTTCCGTCGGCTGCTGGACGGTGAGCGGGGTGCGTACTGGACGTTCGTCGTGCACACCGGGGAGAGGACGCTGGTCGGCGCCAGCCCGGAGGTGCATGTGCGGATGTCCGGCGGGACGGTCGTGATGAACCCGATCAGTGGAACGTACCGCTACCCCGCCGAAGGGCCGACCGCCGAGAGTCTGCTGACCTTCCTCGGCGACCGCAAGGAGACCGAGGAGCTCTCCATGGTGGTCGACGAGGAACTGAAGATGATGTGCACCGTCGGCGACATGGGCGGCGTGGTGATCGGGCCGCGGCTCAAGGAGATGGCGCATCTCGCGCACACCGAGTACGAGCTGCGCGGGCGCTCCTCGCTGGATGTGCGGGAGGTGCTGAAGGAGACCATGTTCGCCGCGACCGTCACCGGCTCGCCCGTGCAGAACGCGTGCCGGGTCATCGAGCGGTACGAGCCCGGCGGCCGCGGCTACTACGCGGGCGCGCTGGCCCTGCTACGGCAGGAACCGGGCGGGGCGCAGACCCTGGACTCGCCGATCCTGATCCGTACCGCCGACATCGCGGCCGACGGACGGCTGCGGGTGCCGGTCGGGGCGACGCTCGTACGCCACTCCGATCCGGACAGCGAGGTCGCCGAGACCCACGCGAAGGCGGCGGGGGTACTGACCGCGCTGGGCGTGCGGCCGAGACGCCCTCGGACGGAGGAGACGCGTCCGCGACTGGCCGGCGACCCCCGGGTGCGAGCCGCCCTGGACGCCCGGCGGGACGGGCTCGCGCCGTTCTGGCTGCGGATGCAGGAGCGCACGCAGGAGCTCTCCGGCCATGCGCTGGTGATCGACGGGGAGGACACCTTCACCGCGATGCTGGCGCATCTGCTGCGCGCCTCGGGCCTTGAGGTGTCGGTGCACCGCTACGACGAGCCGGGGCTGCGCGAGACCGTACGGGCGCACACGGGCCCGGTCGTGCTGGGCCCCGGCCCCGGGGATCCGGCCGACACCGGCGATCCGAAGATGCGGCTGCTGCGCGAGTTCGCCGCGGAACTGGTACGGGAGCACCGGCACGGGCTGCTGGGGGTGTGCCTGGGCCATGAACTGATCGCGGCGGAGCTGGGTCTGGAGATCGTCCGCAAGACCGTGCCGTACCAGGGCGCGCAGACCCGGATCGAGCTGTTCGGGCGCCCGGAGACGGTCGGTTTCTACAACAGCTTCACCGCATGCTGCGACGACGAGACGGTCGCCGAGCTGGCCGCGCACTCCATCGAGGTGAGCCGGGACGCGGCCACCGGGGAACTGCACGCGCTGCGCGGGGGCGGGTTCGCGTCGGTGCAGTTCCACCCGGAGTCGGTGCTGACGCTGCGCGGCGCGTCGATCGTCGCCGAGCTGCTGGCGGGGCTGCCCGTGCCCGGCTGAACGCGGACGCGGACGGGGCTCCGGAATCCGCCGAGGCGGTCCGGGGCCTCAGGGCCTGGCGGCGTCTGGTGCGTGCGATCGATAGGCGGAGGGTCGCCCCGGTACTGGGCGTATCGGGGCGAGCCCGACAACGCGGGGAGCGTGCGGGCCAGGCGTCGCCTGGCAGGCGGGACTTTCGACACAGGCTCTAGTCCCGAGGAAGCCTGGGGACGAGGACGTTGTCGCTGCGGCGGCGGGCCAGGTAGTCGGCAACGTTCTGCACGGTGGCGTCGATGATCTGCGTCACGGCGTCCTCCGTGTAGTACGCCTGGTGCGAGGTGACGATGACATTTGGGAAGGTGACGAGCCGGGCCAGTGTGTCGTCGTCGACGACCTCCAAGGACTTGTCGAGGAAGAAGAGCCCGGCCTCCGCCTCGTACACATCGAGTCCGACACCGGTGAAGCGGCCCGCCCGCAATGCGGTGACCAGCGCCGAGGTGTCCACCAGTCCGCCACGGCTGGAGTTGATCAGGATGGCGTCGTCCTTCATCGCGGCCAGGGCGTCCCTGCCGATGATGTGGTGGGTCGTGGGCACCAGCGGAACATGGAGGCTGATCAGGTCGGACTCGGCGAGGAGCTGGTCCTTCTCGACGTAGGTCATGCCGAGTTCAGTGCAGGCGGGGTTCTCGACCACGTCCCAGCCGAGCAGCTTCATCCCGAAGCCATGGGCGATACGGGTGAAGGCCTCGCCGATCTTGCCCGTGCCGATCACGCCGACCGTGCGGCCGTGCATGTCCCGGCCGAGGAGACCGTCGAGCCGGAAGTCGAAGTCGCGGGTGCGCCTCGTGGCGCGGATGATGCGGCGGTTGACCGCCATGGCGAGCGTCCAGGCGAACTCGGCGACCGAGTACGGCGAGTAGTACGAGACCCGGGCGACCCGCAGGGCGAGGCGTTCGGCGACATCGAGGTCGATGTTGTTGAAGCCCGTGGAGCGCTGGGCGATCATCTGCGTGCCGCCCGCGGCGAGCGTCTGCAGAACGCCACTGCCCAGGTCGGCGTTGACGCTGGTGGAGATGATCTCGTAGCCCGCCGCGATGGGTGCGGTGTCCTTGTTGAGGAATACGTCCAGGCAGCGGACCTCGTGCTGTCCGGCGAAGGCCTTCTCGATCAGCGGCTTCTCGTCGGACTGCACACCGAATGCCAGGATTTCCACGATTTCTCCAGAAAGACAGAGTCACGGGCCGGATAGCCGCGAATATACGGCCCGTATCCCTGGTGCGCCGCTCTCACTCAGCCGAAGAAGACGCCGACCTCCGCGTAGAACGCCGGATCGACCGTCTTGAGCCGGTGGTCGCATCGGCGATCGGCACCCCCACTGGTCTCGCGCTCCAGTGGGCCGCGGCGGCCGTCCCGGAAGTCCATGAAGTCGAAGCCGTACGGACGCCGTTGGGTTCAGGCGTCGTCGAGGCCGCGCTCGATCGCATACCGCACGAGCTCCACCCGGTTGTGCAACTGGAGCTTGCCCAAGGTGTTCTGGACATGGTTCTGGACGGTGCGGTGCGAGATGACCAGCCGCTCGGCGATCTGTTTGTACGAGAGTCCCTTGGCGACCAGCCGCAGCACCTCGGTCTCCCGGTCCGTCAACTGCGGTGCATTCGGCTCGTCCGACGCGACGGGCGCGGGCTCGGATGCCAGCCTGCGGTACTCGCCGAGCACCAGTCCGGCGAGGCCCGGGGTGAAGACCGGGTCGCCGACGGCGGTGCTCCGCACGGCCTCGGTCAGCTCCTGCGTACTGGCCGACTTGAGCAGATAGCCGGTGGCGCCGGACTTCACCGCCTCCAGTACGTCGGCGTGCTCACCGCTCGCCGAGAGCACCAGGACCCGCAGGCCCGGGTGGGAACCGACGAGTTCCTTGCAGACCTGGACGCCGGGCATCCCCGGCAGGTTCAGGTCGAGGACCAGGACGTCAGGGGTGGCGGCCCTTGCCCGGCGGACGGCCTGCGGTCCGTCACCCGCGGTCGCCACCACGTCGAAGCCGGACTCGGCGAGGTCGCGGGCGACGGCGTCGCGCCACATCGGATGGTCGTCGACGACCATCACCCTGATGGTCCGCTGCTCGGCATCCTGCGCGCTCTCGGCGCCCGCGGTGTTCTCCGTACTCATCGGCCGGATCCTGCCTTCCCCCGTAAAACCTTCGGAACCTTCAACTCGACCTCGGTGCCCTGGCCGGGCACCGAAATCAACTCTGCTGTGCCACCCAGGTCGCGCAGCCGCCCCCGGATCGACAGGGCGACCCCCATCCGGCCTTCCCCCTCGGCCTGGGCCAGCCGCCCCTCCGGGATGCCGGGGCCGTCGTCCCGGACCGTGACGATCACCTCGTCCGGCCAGTCCTCGACGAGTATCCACGCCTGGGCGTCCTGTCCGGCGTGCACTCTGACATTGTCCAGGGCGGCACTGACAGCGGCCGCGAGTTCCTTCGCCGCCGCCGGGGCGAGCAGGACCGGAGCACCGGGCTCCGCGAAGCTGACCCGGGAGCCGGCGTGCGGGGCCAGCAGGGCGCGCAGATCGCAGTCGGCCGAACCGGACAGGCCGTCCTCCCGGCCGTCGACCTCGACCGTACGGACCACCGCCCCCTCGGAAGCGTCCTCGGAGACCCGGGTGGTGGGCACCAGACCGCTGGAGACGAGGGTGCGCAGGGCGACCTCCTGCTCCCCTGCCATCCGGCCCAGCTCGGCGGCCTCGCCGCCCAGCGCCGTGCCGCGGCGCTGCACCATGGCGAGGACCTGGAGCACGCTGTCGTGGATGTCACGGGCCAGCCGCTCCCGCTCCCGGGTCGCCGCCTCGATCTCCAGGGCGCGGGCGAGAGTGCGCTCACTGGCACGGGCGACCTCGACGACGTACCCGACGGCGATGGAGGCGACCCAGACCAGCAGCACGTTGTGAAAGGTGTCCCGGCTGGGTTCACCGCGCTCGATGATGTTGGCGACGGCGACGAAGGTGGAGGCCAGCGCCGCCCATCGCCAGCCGCCCTTGATCGCGAACGCCAGGACGGAGCCCGCGGTCCAGATGGACGGCAGGGTCGGGCCGTCGAGGTGCTGGGCGTCGACGTCGGCGAGCGGGGTGAGGAGGATGCCGACCAGAGCGAGGGCAAGGTCGGCGCCGAGGAACCGCTTGGTGCAGCTCGCGGCGTTCGCGACCTTCGGGAGGGTGGCGAGCGTCCAGACCGCAATGACGGCCAGGAAGGCGATGGCCACCCAGGGCCGCTCGTACTTGTCCCGGCCGAAAGTGGCCAGCAGGATCGCGTAGACCGTCGTCAGAAGCCGGTACGCGGTCAGCGCGCGCCACAGCGGCTGTTCGACCGACATCCGTAGGACCCGCTCGCGCTTGGCCATGCCCCCCACCCCCCCGGACGGACGCCGACGCGGTGACGCGCCGGCTGTTCCGTCACCCTTCCGTGCCGGACTTTCTGCCCGCGTGCTTCTCTTCCTCCGCGCGGCGCTTCGCCTCGTCCGCGATCTGGCGCTTGGCCGCGGTCGCGTAGATGTCGACGTACTCCTGCCCGGAGAGCTTCATGATCTCGTACATCACCTCGTCGGTGACCGAGCGGAGAATGAAGCGGTCGCCCTCCATGCCGAGGTAGCGGCTGAAGTCGAGCGGCTTGCCGATCCTGATGCCGGGGCGCATCAGCTTGGGGATCACCTGACCGGGCGGCTGGATCTTCTCCGTGTCGATCATCGCCACGGGGATGACGGGTGCTCCGGTGGCAAGCGCCACCCGGGCGAGACCGCCGGGCTTGCCGCGGTACAGGCGGCCGTCGGGCGACCGGGTGCCCTCCGGGTAGATGCCGAAGAGCCCGCCGCTCTCGATGACCTCTATACCGGCCTTGATCGCCGCCTCACCGGCACCGCGGGCACCGGATCGGTCCACCGGGAGCTGGCCGACGCCCTTGAAGAAGGCAGCGGTCAGCTTGCCCTTCACGCCGGGCGCGGTGAAGTACTCGGCTTTGGCGATGAAGGTGACCTTGCGGTCCAGTACGGCCGGCAGGAAGAAGGAGTCGGAGAACGAGAGATGGTTGCTCGCGAGTATCGCCGGCCCCTGAGCGGGGATGTTCTCCAGGCCCTCCACCCACGGCCTGAAGGCGAGCTTCAATGACCCGCCGATGGAGAACTTCATTGCGCCGTAGATCAACTCGGGTGCCTCCTGTGTGCTGTCGCACTGACCTTAACCCGTGGTGCTGCCGCCGTTCCTGCCCGGCACGGAGCCGAAGCACGGCTGTGACCGGTGACGGCCCTGGTCGGTGTCACTCCGGTCGCGTACGGTGAGGTAATCCTTCTCGCACTCCCCCTTTCGCTCCCTTTCGAGCCTCACGAACAGGAGACCCCGGTGCCGGTCCTTCCTGGAGCCGAGCCGTTCCGCCACGAGGGCGGAGAGGTCGGCGTCCTCCTCTGTCACGGATTCACCGGTTCACCTCAGTCGCTGCGCCCCTGGGCCGAGTATCTCGCGGAGCGCGGACTCACGGTCGCGCTGCCGCTGCTGCCCGGGCACGGCACCCGCTGGGAGGACATGCAGGTCACGGGCTGGCAGGACTGGTACGCGGAGGTGGACCGGGAGCTGCGGGCCCTGTCGGAGCGATGCCGTCAGGTCTTCGTCTTCGGGCTGTCCATGGGCGGTGCGCTGGCGTTGCGGCTGGCGGCGAAGCACGGGGACGCGATCAGCGGTCTGGTGCTCGTCAACCCGGGCAACAAGGTGCATGGCCTGGCGGCGTACGCACTGCCGGTCGTCCGGCATCTGCTGCCGTCCACGAAGGGCGTGGCGAACGACATCGCCCGGGAAGGCTCCACCGAGATCGGCTACGACCGGGTGCCACTGCACGCGGCGCACTCCCTGCGGAACTTCTTCCGGCTGGTCGACGGGGAGCTGCCGCAGGTCACCCAGCCGCTCCTGCTGCTGCACAGCCCACAGGACCATGTGGTGCCGCCGGCGGACTCGGCCCGGATCCTCAGCCGGGTGTCGTCCACGGATGTCGAGGAGATCCTGTTGGAACAGAGCTACCACGTGGCGACGTTGGACCACGATGCGGAGCGGATCTTCGACGAGAGCTACTCGTTCATCGGCCGCCTCGCTCCGAGCGTCGGGAAGAAGGGGAGCACGTCAGGTGGCTGAGCACGACGCGGAGCGCGCGGGCAGCGAGGAGGAGCGCGAACCGCGCCCCACCGAGGGCACGGCCGTGCCCGAGGACGGCGCGGGTGCGCCACACGCACCCGGGGGTCCGGGCCAGGGTGACGCGCTCGACGAGGACGCCGCCTGGGAAGCGATCGTCGCGGGCTACGGCGAGGAGCCGCCGGACCCGCCGGGCGCCAAGCCGTTCAAGTCGATCGAGGACCTCGCGCTCCTGGAGGACGGCGATCGCAACATATTGGAGCCGGACAAGGGCATCAACAAGAAGAAGCCGCCGGAGAAGCCGCTCGGCGGCTCGGTCGTCTTCGCCCCCGGTGTTCGCGGTCCCCGCGACTACGAGGTGGCGGAGCCGGCGGACAACGACGACGCGGACGACAGCGACGAGGGACACTTCGTCCCGCCGGAGCCGCCTCCGCTGCCGGAGGCCGATGTCACGGCGAAGTTCGCCTGGCTCGCGGTCGTCGGCGGACCGGTGCTGATGCTGCTCGCCGTGCTGTTGCAGTGGGAGATGACGTGGTGGCTCACCACGGTCTGCGTCGGCGGTTTCCTGGGCGGCTTCGTCACCCTGGTCGCGCGGATGCAGCACGACGACGAGGACGACGACGACCCAGGGCGCGGCGCGGTGGTCTGAGCCGGCTCCCCCGGATCAGGCCGGCCGAGGGTGTCCGGTCGTGGGCGAGGACACGGCGGGCACCCTGAGCGCGGCCAGCACCGGCAGATGGTCGGTGGCCGCGCGCAGGTCCTGTTCCGTGACGCCGGGCAGGCCCGACGGGACTCCGCAGCCGAGGACTTCGATGCCTCTGCTCGCGAAGACCGCGTCGATGCGCAGGCGCGGATCGTGGGCCGGGAAGGTGAGCTCGCCACCCCACGGCCGGACGGACCGGCCGTCCTGGAGCCGCCCGGCCAGCATCTGGAAGGCTTTCCCCTCCGGTGCGTCGTTGAGGTCGCCCGCCACGATGACGTGCTCGACCGCCATGGCGTCCAGCCGGTCGAGCAGCAGGTCCGCCTGGACCACGCGCTCCTCGTGGCGCAGGCTCAGATGGCAGCTCAGCAGGCCGATCCGGGTGCCCCCGATCCGTACCACCGCTGTGGCGAAGCCTCTGCGGTGCAGTCCGGGGGTGCGCGGCAGCAGCAGGTCCTCCGTGCGTTCCACGGTGGCGCGCAGCGAGCACAGGAGCAGGGGCCCGGCGGCGGTGGCGCCGCCGGAGAGGACCACCAGGTCGGTGTGGGCGGCAAGCCAGGCGGCGCGCTTGCGCCAGCGGAAAAAGCGCGGGGCCTCCTGGATGAAGACCAGATCGGGTGCGCAGGCTCGGATGACACGGGCCAGCGCCTCACGGTCGTCGCGCATCGACCGGATGTTGTAGCTGAGCACTCTGATGACGGCCGAACCGTCCGGCTCGGTACGGGAGTCGGGCAGCTCTGTCATGACCATACGGCTCACCATACGACGGACGCCCGCCGCTCCCGGTGAGGGCGCGACGGGCGTCCGGTGTTGTCCGTGACGTGGTGGGCTCAGCCCTGGCGGGCCAGGTCGGCCGCGCCCACCAGGCCTGCCTTGCCACCCAGTTGGGCCGCGAGCACCTGGGCGTGCGGCCGCCATTCGCCGCCGATCAGCCAGCGCCGGAACGACTTGCGGATCGGGTCGAGGACGAGATCGCCCTCGTCCGAGACGCCGCCGCCGACGATGAACGCGGACGGGTCGAAGAGCGAGGCGAGGTCGGCGAGTCCGGCGCCGGCCCAGCGGGCCAGCTCGCGGAACGAGTCGATCGCCACCGGGTCGCCCTGCCGGGCGGCCGCGCTGATGTGCTTGCCCTCGATACCGTCCACCGTGCCGTCGCCCAGAGCGAGAAGGACTGCGGCGTTCTCCGGGGTGGCGTTGGCACGCTGCTTCGCGTACCGGACGAGCGCGCGCCCGGATGCGTACTGCTCCCAACAGCCCTGACTGCCGCAGCCGCAGAGCAGCCCGTCCGGGACGACCCGGATGTGGCCGAATTCGGCGGCCACACCGAAGCGTCCGCGGCGCAGTTTGTTGCCGATGATGATGCCGCCGCCGAGGCCGGTGCCGAGCGTGATGCAGATGACGTCGTCGTGGCCCTGGCCTGCACCGAAGCGGTATTCGCCCCAGGCCGCCGCGTTGGCGTCGTTCTCGACGACGACGGGGAGGCCGACGCGCTGCTCGACCTTGTCCTTCAGCGGCTCGTGCCGCCAGTTGATGTTCGGCGCGAACAGCACAGTGGCCCGCTTGTCGTCGACGTATCCGGCAGCGCCGATGCCGACCGCTTCGACCTCGTGTCCCTCGCTGGCGCCGGACACCGCCGCCGCGATCGCGTCCACGATGCCTTCAGCCGTCGGCGGGGTCGACACCTTGAACATCGAGAGGATCCGGCCCTCTTCGTCGACCACTCCAGCCGCGATCTTCGTGCCGCCGATATCGACGCCGATGGTGAGTCCCATAAATCCCTCAGTTTCGGTCGAGCCCCGCTATGGCCAACCGTACCCGAGCCCCGCTTCCCGCCCTATCGGTGCCGGTCAGTCCAGGTCGATGTGTTCGCCCGGCCCGCTGTCGTCGTCACGCGGGTCGGTGGGGTCGCCGGCCTTCTTCGAGGCGCCGCCGGGGTCGGCGGCGCCCTGGGTCCAGCGGCGTTCCTGGCCTTCGACGGCGGAGCGGTAGGCGGCGAGGAGTTCACTGCCGGCCGCGGCGATGTGGCCGAAGACGTCCGGATTGCGTTCGATGACGGGCTCGACGGCGGCCTTCGCCTGCTTGATCACCTGCTGTACGGCGCCCTGGGCGGCGACGCCGAACAGCGGTGACTGGAGGGAGGCGACCTTGTCGGCCACGGCATCGACCAACTTGCGGAGCTCCTCGGCCGCGGAACCGGTCGGCGGGCCGTACTCGGCGCGGCGACGGGCCTTCTCGGTTTCCAGGTCCTCGGCGCAGGCCTTGGCCCACGCGTCGTCGTCGGCGGGACGATCGGTGGCTTCGCTCATGGCGGACTCCTGCGACGTGGTTGCGGACGTCGCGCGTGCGGGGGTGTGGTCCACCGCCGTGTACGGGACGCGTACTACCGACGTTACCCGAACGGTGGTACGCCGTTCAGGAGGTACGCGGCCACAGTGCGGGGTCCGGTGTGAACCGGACCCGCAGCACACCGTCCGTCAGCGCGGCGCCGGAGACGGTGCAGCGGCGCAGTCCGGACTCCAGCGGCACGATCCGGTGGAACGGGCCGACGGTCAGGAGCAGTTCGTCGCCGCGCCGGACCAGCTGCAGGTTCTCCTTGACGGCTCCGGGCAGCGGCAGGCACCAGACCAGGACCCCGTCGCCGTCCTCACCGACGGCCGGCCGCGGCGAGGCGGTCGCGTCCGGTCGGCCACGGAGCGGTTCCCGCAGCTCGTCGTGGCCGTCCGGGGCGTTCGGGTCCTCGACCCACCAGGGGTCCTCGGCGCGTCCGCCCGGCCGGTCGTCCAGCTCGACGGCGAGCCCGTCCCCCGCGAAGAGCCCGCCGCCGGTGCCCGCCGCCTCGAAGGTGGTGCAGCTCGACAAGGTGTCGAGAAGGGTGAGGTCGTCGAGCCCCTGCGGGTCCCGGCCGAGATGGGGCACCTCGCGCAGGGACGCAGCCGGTACCCACTCCTCGTACCAGTGGCCGATGCACTTTTCCTGCTGGGCGGCGAGATCGGCGAACCAGGGGTCGGAGGAATGCCTGGGCAGCACCCGGTTGACGGTGAGCGTGTCGACGCGCAGCCCGTGCAGGGCGAGTCCGGTGCGGGCGGTGTGCAGGGCGTCCTCGGCGGCGGGTCCCGGTTCGGCGACGAGGCGGACCGTGGTGCTGCGGTCCTCGACCAGGGTCTGGACGGAGGCCAGCTCGGCGTCCCGGCGGGCGGCGGTCTCGTACAGCCACTGGGCGGGCATCGGGACGCCGGCGAGCTGGGCGAGCATCGGGCGCAGGGCGCGGGCGGCCTGGCGCTCCGGGGGGAGCAGGCGGCGCAGATAGCGGCGCAGCTGTTCGGGCAGGGCGAGTACGGCGAGGGCTTCGCGCAGCGGGGGCAGGTCGACGACGAGGGTGTCGTAGCCGTCGCGCGACCAGTCGCCCCGGGCGGCCCGGCGCAGGGTGTGCAGCAGGGCCAGCTGGGTGCTGCCGGGGAGTTCGGTCAGCTCCTCGCCGTCGAGCCGGTTCCCGCCGAGCAGGCCGAGTACGGAGGACGCCTGGTCCTGGAGGGCGAGAAGTTCGGTACGGAAGTGCTCGCCGGAGTCGATGCGGGCGAACCGGAGTCCCTCGGTGACCTCGGTGGCTTCCGTGCCGGTGGGGAAACCGGGTATGGCGTCGGCGGAGAGCAGCAGTGTGCGGCGGCCGCGGCGGGCCGCGGCCAGTGCGGTCGCCGCCGCAATAGTGGTACGGCCGGCGCCGCCGGGGCCGGTGACGAGGACCGTACGCATCCGGTCAGCCTCGCGGAAGTGACTCGACGCGCTTCTTCAGACCGGCCAGCGCGCGGTCGATGATGACCTTCTCCGCCTTGCGCTTGATCATGCCGAGCATCGGGATCTTGACGTCGACGGTCAGCCGGTAGGTGACCTCGGTGCGGCTGCCGTCGCCGAGCGGGGCCAGTGCGTAGGAGCCGTCGATGGCGCGCAGCATCTGGGACTTGACCAGGGTCCAGCTGACCTCGTGGTCGTCGGTCCAGGTGTAGGCGAGCGTGTGGTCGTCCTTGATCGCACCGGCGTCGAGGACCAGCCGGACCTTCTCGGCGCGGCCCTGCTCGTCCTTGGCGAGGACCTCGGCCTCCTTGACCTCACCAGTCCACTCCGGGTACCGGTCGAAGTCGGCGATGACGCCCATGACGTCGGCCGGTGCCGCCTCGATCGTGATGGTCGAGCTGGTGTGTTCAGCCATCGCTGTGGCTCCTCCAGTGCGGTGTACCGGTCGGTCGGCAGAGGCCTGCCGCCAGAAGGCTATCGCGTGCGGGGAGCGCATCGTCCCAGGGTCAGGGCCGTGTGGTCACCACTCCAGGGCCCAGGGCCGGCCGGTCGAGGCGAAGTGACCGACGTTGACGCATTCGGTGGCGCCGATCCGCATCCGGCGGACCAGCGGCTGGTGGACGTGGCCGAAGACGGCGTACCGGGGGCGGGTCCGGCGGATCGCGTAGAGGAGCGCCCTGCTGCCGCGCTCGAACCGCCGCGCCACCGTGTCGTAGGTCAGCTCCGGTACGTCGGGCGGGATGTGCGTGCACAGGACGTCCACCTCACCGACCGCCTCGATCTTGGCGGCGTACTCCTCGTCACTGATCTCGTACGGGGTGCGCATCGGGGTTCGGAGTCCGCCGCCGACGAAGCCGAAGACGCGACCGCCGATCTCGATGCGTTCGCCGTCCAGGACGGTGGTGCCGGGGCGGGCGTATTCGGGCCAGAGATCAGGGATATCGACATTGCCGTACGTGGCATACGTCGGTGTGGGGAAGGCCGCGAACATCTCGGCGTACTGATGGCGCACCGCACCGACGATGGCGGCATCGCGGTCCAGGCTTGCCCAGAGACGGCGGCCGAAGTCACGGGCCTCCTCGTAGCGGCGGGCGGTGCGCAGCTCGACGATCCGGTCGGCGTTCTCCACGCCGAAGAGCTGGGGGAAGATGCCGCGCGAGTGGTCGGCGTAGTCAAGGAAGAGCACCAGGTCGCCCAGGCAGACGAGGGCGTCGGCGCCGTCCCCGGCCCGGGCCAGGGCTTCGGTGTTCCCGTGCACGTCGCTGACCACGTGGATCCGGGTACGGCGGGCGGTTGCACCCTCGCGGCTGTTCGCTCCGGCTGGCATGACGATCACCCTAGGGCGCCACCGACGGCCTGGGTAGAGCCCGCCGGACCTGCGAATACTTCATGCTTGTCACCTGGGTGCACTACTGTGCGCGCGAGGATCACCGATATGTGTGACGCATAAGACATCTGGCCGGAACCCCCTATCCGGAACCGAGTACTGGTGGGTAACGTCCGGGCAGTCCAGTCGTGCTCACCTCACTGAGCACCCTGCCAGTCTTGGACCGCAGCCGGTGCGTCACACAGAGCCGTGGCACCGGAGCCCGATGAGGAGCAGCAGTCTTGCGCGAGTTCAGCCTTCCGGCCCTGTACGAGGTCCCCTCGGACGGCAACCTGACGGATCTCATCCGCCGCAATGCCGCGCAGCATCCCGACGCAGCGGTGATGAGCCGCAAGGTGGCGGGCGTGTGGACCGATGTCACCGCCACCCAGTTCCTGGCCGAGGTCAGAGCCGCCGCCAAGGGCCTGATTGCCGCAGGCGTCGAAGCGGGCGACCGGGTGGCCCTGCTCTCCCGCACCCGCTACGAGTGGGTACTGCTCGACTTCGCGATCTGGAGCGCGGGCGCGGTCACCGTCCCGGTGTACGAGACCAGCTCGCCCGAGCAGATCCAGTGGATCCTCGGTGACTCCGGTGCCGCCCTGTGCATCGTGGAGTCCGAGGCACACCAGGCCTCCGTGATCTCGGTCCAGGCGGATCTGCCTTCTTTGAAGGGCATCTGGAAGATCGAGGACGACGCGGTCCGGCAGCTGTCCACGATCGGCGAGGACGTCTCGGACGAGACCCTGGACCGGCGGATGGCGAGCGCCAAGGCGGACGACCCGGCCACCATCGTCTACACCTCGGGCACCACCGGCCGTCCCAAGGGCTGTGTACTCACGCACCGCAGCTTCTTCGCCGAGTGCGGCAACGTGGTGGAGCGGCTGAAGCCCCTCTTCCGTACCGGCGAGTGCTCCGTACTGCTCTTCCTGCCCGCGGCCCATGTCTTCGGCCGGCTGGTCGAGGTGGCCGCGGTGATGGCCCCGATCCGGCTCGGCTGCGTACCGGACATCAAGAACCTCACCGATGAGCTGGCCGCGTTCCGGCCGACGCTCATCCTCGGTGTGCCGCGGGTCTTCGAGAAGGTCTACAACTCGGCGCGTGCCAAGGCGCAGGCCGACGGCAAGGGCAAGATCTTCGACAAGGCCGCAAACGCGGCGATCGCCTACAGCCGCGCGCTCGGTACCCCTCAGGGCCCGTCCATGGGCCTGAAGTTCAAGCACAAGGTCTTCGACCGGCTGGTCTACAGCAAGCTGCGCGCCGTGCTCGGCGGCCGCGGCGAGTACGCGATCTCGGGCGGTGCGCCGCTGGGCGAGCGGCTCGGGCACTTCTACCGCGGTATCGGCTTCACGGTGCTGGAGGGCTACGGCCTCACGGAGACGTGCGCGGCCACCGCGTTCAACCCGTGGGACCGGCAGAAGATCGGTACGGTCGGCCAGCCGCTGCCCGGCTCGGTCGTCCGGATCGCCGACGACGGCGAGGTGCTGCTGCACGGCGAGCATCTGTTCGCGAGCTACTGGAACAACGAGGCGGCGACGGCCGACGCGCTGGCCGACGGCTGGTTCCACACGGGCGACATCGGCACCCTCGACGAGGACGGCTATCTGACGATCACCGGCCGCAAGAAGGAGATCATCGTCACGGCAGGCGGCAAGAACGTCGCTCCCGCAGTGATCGAGGACCGGATCCGCGGGCACGCCCTGGTCGCGGAGTGCATGGTGGTCGGCGACGGGCGGCCGTTCGTCGGTGCGCTGATCACCCTGGACGAGGAGTTCCTGGGCCGCTGGGCCGAGGACCACGGCAAGCCGGCCGGCTCGACGGTGGTGTCGCTGCGCGAGGACCCGGAGCTGCTGGCCGAGGTGCAGCGGGCGGTGGACGACGGCAACGCGGCGGTGTCCAAGGCGGAGTCGGTACGCAAGTTCCGCATCCTGGCCTCGCAGTTCACCGAGGAGGCCGGCCACATCACGCCCTCGCTGAAGCTGAAGCGGAATGTCGTGGCGAAGGACTTCGCGGACGAGGTGGAGTCGATCTACCACGGCTGATCCCGCGGTTGCAGGTGTACGGGGAGGGGCTCGCGCGACAGGTCGTGCGGGCCCCTCCCACGTGTCTTCAGAGCAGCGCCTTGAGATGCTCCGCGAGCAGGTCCCAGCGCCACTTCTCCTCGACCCAGGCCCGGCCCCGCTCCCCCATCCGCCGGCACAGTTCGGGGTCGCCGAGCAGGGTGGCGACGCGGTCGGCGGTCTCCTCGACGGAACCGCCCCGCACCACCCAGCCGGTCTCGCCGTCGAGTACGGCGTCGGGGGCGCCGCCCGAGTCGCCCGCCACCACCGGCAGTCCGGTAGCGGATGCCTCAAGGTAGACGATGCCGAGCCCCTCGACGTCGAGGCCGCCGCGACGGGTGCGGCACGGCATCGCGAAGACGTCGCCCGCGCCGAAGTGGGCGGGCAGCTCCTCCCAGGGCACCGGCCCGGTGAACCGCACCGAGTCGGTGACGCCGGTCTCCGCGGCCAGCTTCTCCAGCTCCTTGGCGTACGGTCCGCCCCCGACGATCAGCAGGACGGCGTCCGGCTCCCGCGCCAGAATCGCGGGCATCGCGAGGATCAGGGTGTCCTGGCCCTTGCGGGGCACCAGCCGCGACACACAGACGACGACGGGCCGGTCCGAGAGTCCGAGCCGGGCCCGGATCCGGTCCCCGCCCGAGTCCGGGTGGAAGGTCTTCTCGTCGACGCCGGGCGGCAGTTGGACCATGCGGCCGACGGCCTCGGGGGTGAGCGCGCCGGCGATCCGGGAGCGGGTGTACTCGCCGAGGTACGTGATCGTGTCCGTGCCCTCGCCTATCCGGCGCAGCAGTTGGCGGGACGCGGGAAGCTGGGCCCAGCCGGCCTCGTGCCCGTGGGTGGTGGCGACCAGTCGCCGGGCACCCGCCCTCCGCAGTGCCGGTGCCATCAGCCCGAGGGGGGCCGCGGCCCCGAACCAGACGGAGGCGCAGTCGTGTTCGCGCAGCAGCTGGACCGCGCGCCGGGTCACCCGCGGGGTCGGCAGCAGCATCGTCGTAGGGTCACGGACGACGGTGAACGGCTGCTCGGCGTCGAAGGCGGCGGTGGCCGCGACGCCCTCGGGGCTCCGCTTCCAGGTGGAGGCGTAGACGACGAGCCGGCCGGGGTCCAGGCGGAGTGCCATATTGTGCAGGAATGCCTGGATACCGCCGGGTCGGGGCGGAAAGTCGTTGGTCACGATCAGGGTCTTGTCCATCGCCGCCGACAGTACCGAACGGCCCGGCTCGGTGGCTCGCCCCCCGTCAGGCCGTGCATCATGGCTCGGAGCCACTGGCGAAGGGGATGGGCGCGGGCATGACAGCAGCAGGCGGCACCGGCAGATTTCTCGCACCCGTCGCGGTGTGGACGCTCACCAGGGCCGCGTTGCTGCTCTGCGTCTTCAAAGTCGTCACGTTGCCGGGCCCTGACGTGACGAGCGACGTCTCGGTGATCTACCACGGCTGGTCCGAGGTGCTGAAGAGCGGCACGTATCCGCTGGACGATGTCACCTGGCAGTACCCGCCCGCTGCGGCGCTCGCCATCCTCTCCCCCGCCCTGCTGCCGTTCCTGGACTACGCCTCGGCCTTCTTCGTCCTCGCCTGCCTCTGCGACGCGCTGGTGCTCGGCCTGCTGCTGTACGCGGGCCGCGGTACCGGCAGGCGGACCGCAGGCGGCTGGGTGTGGGTGGCGGGGGTGCCCCTGCTCGGCACGACCGCGTACGCGCGGTACGACGTGATGGTGACGGCGGTCGCGGTGGCGGCGCTGCTGGCGGGGGTACGGCATCCGCGGGTGCTGGGGGCGCTGGCCGCCTTCGGCGCGCTGCTGAAGGTGTGGCCGGTGCTGCTGCTGGCCGGGACCGCGCGCGGGGAGTCGACCCGCCGTTCATGGACGGCGGCGGCGGTGACGGCGGCCGGGCTGCTGCTGGTGTGCACGGCCGCGTTGCCGGGAGCGCTGGCCTTTCTCGGGTTCCAGCGCGACCGCGGCACCGAGGTCGAGTCGCTGGGGGCGCTGGTCTTCCATGTGGCGCGGCAGTTCGGCTGGCAGGGCCGGGTGGAGCTGAACTACGGGTCGCTGGAGTTCCTGGGCCCGCATGTGCCGCTGGTGAGCACGCTGGCGCTGGGGCTGAGCATCGCGGCGTTCGGCTGGCTGGTGGTGTGGCGGCTGCTGGCCCGTGACTTCGGGGTGAGCACGCCGGCCGACGCGGCGTTCACGGCGGTGCTGCTGTTCACGACGACGAGCCGGGTGATCAGCCCCCAGTACATGCTGTGGCTGGTCGGTCTCGCGGCGGTCTGTGTGGTCTTCCGGTCCACCCGGATGGGGCTGCCGGCCGTTCTGGTGCTGGTCGCGACGGGCGTCACCCAGCTGGAGTTCCCGTTCGGGTTCATCCACGTGGTGACCAGCGACGCGCACGGCGTGACGCTGATGTTCGTACGCAACGGTCTGCTGGTCGCGGCGGCCCTGGTCGCGTCCCGGCGGCTGTGGAAGGAGACGGTGCCCGCGCCGGTCCGCCGGGACCGGCACCGGCTGCCGGTCCCGGCGTCCGCTCCGGTGGGGCGGATCAGCCGAGACGGGACCGCAGATACTCCCGCCAGCGCGCCGTGAACTCCTGCGGCGTCGTGCCGAGCACGTCCTGCATCGCCTGCTCCACCGCTCCGTCCCGTCCTGAGTGCCCCCCGACGGCCCGGTAGAAGGCGAAGAGTTTCTGCTCGCCCCAGTGGTCGGCGACGAGTGCGCACGCCAGCCAGCCGCCCTCGTAGGCCCTCGCGAGGCGCCCGGAGTCTCCCGCGAACCCGAAGTCCTCGTCGGCGGGCAGTTCGGCGGGCAGCTCACCGCGCCGGACCGCGTCGGCCAGTTCGGGTGCGGCCTGCTCGGCGGTCCGGTGCTCGGCACGGTAGGCCGCCCAGTCGGCGAAGCCCTCGGAGAGCCAGGTCGGGGTGGACGCGGAGGTGCGGGCGCGGGTGGCGACATGGGCGGTCTCGTGGGTGAGGACGATCCGCTGACCGAACGTGCCGAGCGTCGCGTACGCCTGAGGGTTGACGATCACCCGGTCCGCGGGCGCCCGGCCGCCGGTCTCCCCGGTGGTGACGGCCGCTATGCCCCGGTAGTTCGCCGCCGGTGACCCCAGCAGCCCGGCCATGTCGTCGACCGTCTCCGGTACGAGGACCACCACGCGGCCGGCCCAGCGCTCCGGCCAGGCGGCGGAGACGGCGGGCACCGCACGGTCCGCGGTACCCGCGATCGCGCGGAGCTCCGCCGTTGTCCGCCCCACACCGAGGACGAGACTTCGCCTGCCCCGTACGACCTGGACGTCGCCCTGCTGCCACAGCTGCGGGCCACCGTCCCGGCCGGCCCGGTCCGCGGTGATGTACCAGCGGCCGTCCGCCGGGTCCCGCTCCAGGTCGAGCACCCGGTCCGCGGTGACCGGAGCACTGTCGTAGCCCGCGATCCGGTAGCGCAACTCGACGTCGGCGGTGGCCCGGTCGGCTCCGCGCCTGCGCACGTCCGTCACCTTGTACGCCCATGAGCTCAGCGGCACGTCGGCGAGATGGGCCAGCTCGCGGCGCTGGGCCGTCCGCAGCCCGGTGGCCCCGGGGGCGAGTGCGGCGAGGAAGCCGTCCGGGTCGTGGTCCAGGACGGCGGCGGCGCGGCGGTCCAGGGTGGCGCTGATGGCCCGGACGGTGGGGTCGGGGGTGGCGGGGGCCGTGCAGGCGGACGCGAGCAGCAGTCCGGCGAGCGCCGCGCCCGCCGCGCGCCGCCGCCCGTCATGTCCTCGCCCTGCGGTGCACCCCTGATCAGCCACCTGACCGAGGGTACGGGTCAGACGCGGGTCACCGAGGAGACCGGCATCATGCCGACCGGGTCGTAGCGGACCGGAGCACCCGGGTGCGGGGCGTGGATCACCTGCCCGTTGCCCACGTACATCCCGATATGGCTGGCGTCCGAGCGGTAGGCGACCAGATCGCCGGGGCGGGCCTCGGAGAGCGGCACCATGTGGCCGGCGTACCGCTGTGTCTGCGAGGTGCGCGGCAGGCTGACACCGGCCTGGGCGTACGCCCACTGCATCAGCCCGGAGCAGTCGAATCCGGCGGGTCCGTTGGCGCCCCAGATGTACGGGAGTCCGACGGCCCGGCGGACGGCCATGACGGCGGCCGCCGCCCGGGACGAGCCGGCAGGCAAACCGGCCAGGGCGGAGAACGAGGTATCGCGGCCGGAGCGCGAGGCGTGATCGAAGGCCGCCCGGTCCGCGGCGGGCAGCGAGGCCAGCAGCTGCCGGGCCTGCCGGAGCTTGCCCTCGACGGTCCGTTTGTGGCGGGCGGCGGCTGCCTTGTCGCGCTCCAGGCAGGCGAGCGAGCGGGCGGCCTCCGCACGAACCTGCGCGAGGCCGCGCCGGGCGTGCTGGAGTTCGCGCAGGGCGGTGGTCTGACGGGCGTTCAGCCGGTCCAGGGTGGCTGCCCGGTCGAGGTAGCTGTCCGGATCGGCGGAGAGCAGCAGGGCGAGCGAGGGGTCGATGCCACCGGAGCGGTACTGCGCGGCGGCGGCCGAACCGATCGCCATGCGCATCCGGTTGATCCGTTCCTGACCGAGGGCCGCCCGTTCCTGGGCCCGGTTCAGCTCGCCCCGCAGCCGGTCGGCGTCCTCCACCGCCTTGTTGTACTGCTCGGTGGCGCGCTCGGCCTCGCTGTACAGCCGGTCGATCTCGGCCCCGGCGGTCCGGGACGTGCCCTTCGGGTCGGCGTGCGCGGCTGCTGCCCCGAGCGTGGCGGCGGCGGTCGCCGCGGCCGCGGACAGGACTGTGACCCGGACGCTCCGGTTGACGCCGGGCTGTGTGGAACGGCGATGGGACACCACAGGACGCCGCACTCCCTTCCGCTGTACGCGGCCCCCTGCCACCCGGGACGGGCGGACCGACGGACGGGAGCCGCACAGCAGACAGACAGTAGTCGGACGACTACGGAGCGCACGAACGGCCGTGGCGGATGGGTGCAGGTCAGATACGACGGCGCCCCGCCGGTGACCTGTGGTCTCCGGCGGGGCGGGCCGTCTGTGCGGGGCGCGGTAATTCCCCCGTTCGGGCGTCGTCAGCTGACGCGCACGCCGAACTGGAAGCTGCCGATGGTGTTCATCGACTCGTAACGAACCACCGCGCCCGGGTACGGGGCGTGCACAACGGTGTTGTTGCCCGCATACAGAGCCACGTGCGACGTGCTGTTGAAGAAGACGAGGTCGCCCGGCTTGAGGGCGCTGCGGCCTATCTGCACGCCGTCGTTGATCTGGGTGTACGTGACGCGGCTGATGTGGACACCGGCCTGGGCGTAGGCCCACTGGGTCAGGCCCGAGCAGTCGTAGGAGTTGGGGCCGGTGCCGCCGCGGAAGTACGGCTTGCCGATCTGGCTGGCGGCGGCATTCAGGGCGGCGGCGCCGCGGGCGGAAGCGGGAACCTCGTTGCCCAGGTTGACCCGGTCGCTGGCGGCGCGGCTGGCGCGCTGGTCGTCCTGGGCCATCTTCTCGCGCTCGGCGGCGGTCAGGGTGTTGAGCAGGCGCTGCGCCTCGGCGAGCTTGCCCTGGAACTTCTTCTTGTTCTCGCCGAGCGTCTTGCGGACGTCCGCGATGTCGTTCAGTTTGTCCTGGGCCTCCTTGCGCTGCTGCGCGAGGGCCCGCTGCTTCTCCTGGATCTTCTCCAGCGAGTCGGCCTGCTTGGCCGTCAACTGGTCGAGGGCCGAGGCCTCGTCGAGGAAGGTGTCCGGGTCCGAGGCGAGGAAGAGCTGCACGGACGGGTCGATGCCACCGGAGCGGTACTGCGCGGCAGCGAGCGAACCAAGGCCGCTGCGGAGCGTGTTGAGCTCCTGCTGACCGCGGGCCACTTTGTCCTGCAGCGCGCCGACCTGCTTTTCGAGCTTCTTCTGCTGCTCCTGGGCCCCGTTGTACTTCTCGGAGGCCTTCTCCGCCTCGTGGTAGAGCTTGTCGACCTTCGCCTTGACCTCACTCTTGGTCGGCTTGGGGTCGGCGTGGGCGGCCTGGGAGGTCAGGGCCACGGCCGCGGCGGCGGTCGCGGTGAGCACGGTCACACGGGCGCGGCTCGGCTGCTTGGGACGACGGTGGGACGCCACGAAGGCGAGCTCCTTCTTCCTCAGAGCCGCCTACCGGGCTGTGGGGGAATGAATCCCCGGCTCCGTGCACGTCACGGACTCGGCGGTTCCTTCGCCGCCACCCCGGATGGGTGATCAACCGTGCGAAGGTTCGAAGCCCGACCCTAGTGACCATCTTGTGATCAGTTCAAATCCTCACAAGAAAAATCTCGCCTCAACAGGTACTTCTTTACTCTCATCACACTGGGTGTAGCGGCGACCTGACGGTACGTTCCCTGATTTCCGACAAGTGGCCGCAAGGCGCGTCAGACGCGCGAAAGCCGCTTCAGGAGCAAGACGGACGCAACGGGCCTGGCCCCTGCCTTCGCCACACCGTCCGCCACTTCACGGTCGGTGGAGACCACCACGACGGGCCTGCCCGGCGGTTCGGCGCGGGCGAGCTGGCGAATGAGTTCGTCGGCCGTCACGCCCGGCTTGCTGAACAGCACACGCACCCCGCGCGGAGGTGCGAGCAGCACCGGAGCAGCCAGTTCGGCCCCGTCGAAGACACAGGTCATCTCGGCGCCGGACTGCGCGGCGAGCACCGCGAGACCGCCCAGCAGCCGCAGCCGCTGCTTCTCCAGCGGGAGCTGCGGATAGCCGGTCTTGGTGACGTTGTAGCCGTCCACGATCAGATGTGCCTGCGGCAGCGCGAGCAACTGGTCGAGCAGGGCCGGATCGGTCTCCGAAAGAGCCCTGGCGGCAATGTCCTTGGGCGACATCGCGCCGGGCTCGACCGCGTCGACACCGTCCGCGGGGCGGATCGAGGAGGGTGGCAGGGCCAGTTCGCGGCGCAGCCCCCGGGCCGCGTCGAGCACCGTGTCGAGGAGCAGCCGCAGCCGCATGTCCTCGACCGAACGCCCCTCCCTGGAGGCCCTGCGGCTCGCCTCGACGGATGCCTCCGCCTCACCGAGCCGGGCCCGCAGCCGCCGGGTCTCGCTCTCGGCGGCGGAGATCCGGGCGGCCGCCTCGGCCCGCAGCGCGTCGGCCTCGGCCTTGCCCCGGCGCACCGCGGCCTCGCCGCGCTTGACCTCGTTGAGGGCGGACCGCAGTTTGCGGTGCAGCGAATCGGCTTCCCTGCGGGCCGCGTCGAGTTCGGCGCGGAGCCGTTCGGTCTCGCTCTTCGTCTGGGCCCGGGCCTGGGCGAGCTCCTCGCGCAGGCGCTCCAGCTCGCGCCGGCTCTCCTCGTCGGCCCGCTCGGCGTCGGCACGCTGGACCTCCTCGCCGGCGGCGGCGACCAGTTTCACCCAGCCGACCGGGCGCAGCACATAGGCTGCCGCGGCCACATCGACGGGATCGGCAGCGGCCGGCGGCGACCCGGCCTCCACGGCAGCGGCCAGCTCCGACTGGGACTCCCGGAGCCGTTCGCCGATGCGCTGACGGAACAGGGTGTCGCTCTCCAGGGCGGCCGCCATCGCATTCCCGGCGAACTTGGCGCGCCGGGTCGGGGTGAAGCGGGCGTACTGCCTGAGCTGGGCCGGGAGTTCGGTGACGGTCAGGCCGCCGAACGCGTCCGAGACCAGCGCGACGACCCGCCGCCGAACGCCTTCGGGCAGCGGGCGGTCGAGCGCCTCGACGGCGTCGCCGGCTCCATCGGCCGACTCGGCGCCGCTATCGGGCTGCTCCACGATCCGTCACCCCAAAATGTCTGTCCGCACGGCCCCGTCAGGAGTCGGCACCCGGCCTGTCGACTAGTTCGATCTGGTCCACCGCGTTGCACCAGCGGCAGCGGACCGACTCGATGGTCTCACTGACCACCTCGCGTTCCTCGACGGTCGACTCACCGGCCAGGTCGAGATGGACGTATTCGACGACCTTGGAGGTGCGGGTCACGTCGAAGCGGGTGAGATTTCCGCAGAGCGTGCAGCGCCAGCGGGTCCCGTCGGTCGGCTGGGGAACCGTCGTCATCGTTGCGTCCTCTTTCGTCGAGCGTCGTACTGCTTCCCGCACAGGATCTCGCGGTGCGCCGTCGAACTGCGGATCTCCTCCTGTAACCCTACGGCCTTGCACATACCCATAGACACGGCGAGGCGGTCTGTCCCGTTCCGTCACCTTGCGTCATGCTCTGTGCATGATCGATCGGCGGGCCGCGAGAGACGGAGTGACCGGCAGGCTCCTGCGCGCCGCCACGGCGGCCGGTTCGCAGGTGACGTATGCGCTCATCGCCCTGTGCTGCGCCGTCTTCCTGATCAGCCCGCTCTCCGGCTTCAACTCCACCTACGGCACCGCCGACACCCTGCTCGCCGCCCAGGCCGGGTACTTCGAACGCTGGGGGGTGATCCCGAGCGAGCTGTGGGCGGGCTCCGCGCAGGCCCTGCTCACCCCGCTGACCGCACTGTTCGTGCACGGCAGCTGGCTTCATCTGCTCGGCAACATGCTCTTCCTGTACGTGTTCGGGGCGATGACCGAGGAGCGGATGGGCCGTGCCGAATTCGCCTTCTTCTACCTCGGCTGCGGCTATCTCGCACTGCTGGCGTACGCGGCGGCGCACGCGAACTCCGACCAGACCCTCGTCGGCGCATCAGGAGCGATCTCCGCGGTGCTCGGGGCGTTCCTCTACCTGTTCCCCAGGGCGCGGGTGACCAGCCTCTTCCCGTTCCTGCTCTTCGTTCCGCTGCGCTTTCCCGCCTGGATCGTGCTGATCTTCTGGTTCGCACTGCAGTGGATGGCGGCGCAGGGCGCGGGCAGCGGTCCCGGGGTGGCGTATCTCGCCCATGTGGTCGGCTTCGTCTGCGGCTTCCTCTACGCCTGGGGGCGCTACCGCGGTGGGGCTAGAGTGAAGGCTCCAGCCGCGGCCACCGAGGGAGAAAGCCAGCCGTGATCACCGCGATCGTGCTCATCAAAACCAGCGTGGACCGGATTCCGGAGATCGCCGAGGCCATCGCCGCGCTGGACAATGTCAGCGAGGTCTTCTCGGTCACCGGTACGTACGACCTGATCGCCATGGTCCGGGTGGCCAGGCACGACGACCTCGCGGACGTCATCCCCGGCCGGATCAGCAAGATCCCGGGCGTCGAGGGCACCGACACCCATGTCGCGTTCCGTACGTACTCGCAGCACGACCTGGAGGCGGCCTTCGCCATCGGTCTCGACGCGTAGGTTCGCGTCGTACTTCGGCCGGGGACGGGCACTGCTGCCCCGGCCCCGCCGGAGGAAGAAGGGGCCCGCACCAGAGCGCAGCGCCCCCCGCGGGGGCACCG
>NZ_JBEZKL010000052.1:0-50682 GCF_040704695.1 Streptomyces sp. NPDC048411 | reverse complement strand
ATCCGCCGCTACATCATCTGGCGAAACCGCCACGCCGACGACCAGCGCCTACGCGCCGTCGTCGACAGGGCAAACGTTGCCTGATCCGGCACTAGCTGCCATGCAGACCACAGTCCCGGTGCCGCAGGCCAGCGGTCACCCGGCAGGCACCCGGGACGGCCTGGGCCTGTTCTTCACACCCCTGTCCTGCGGCGGCGGTTACCTCGGGCACGGAGGAAGCGGCTTCGGATATGTCATCCGTGTCGCGACCACCACGGACGGCCGGCGCACTGTCACCGTGTCCGCGCACAGCCGCTCCGCGGACCCGCAGACCGCGGCCCGTCAGGAAGACACACTGAGCAACCTCATCGACCATGCTCTGTGCCGCACCACTTGAACATGCAGTCGGCACCACGTTCAGGCCGTTCGTGCCGGCACGGGTGGCTGCGGCCTGCGGTGGGCCGTCCGGGACCGACGGGTGCGGTTGCGGACGGTGAGATTCGCATCCGTGAGGTCGACGAAGGTGCGACCGGCCGCCGTGAGAACCGCCCCTGCCGCGGCCCGGTGCGGCAGACAGGCTGCCTCAAGAGCCATCGGCTCTGTTGCCGTGTGCAAGGGGACGGCGCCCCGTCCTTCCATTCAGCGGATGGTCGGGCACCCTCCCTTCTCGTGAATCTCGGCGTGGCAACCGACATCGGATTCCTTAGCATGTAGGACGTACGTGAGTCAGCACCGCACGTGCAGAACATGGTCGACCTTGTCGCCTGTTCTCGGTGCAGCCCTGATTCATGGGTCCACAGGCACGCACTCCGACGTATGCGACGCGTGCCTGACTACGTACGGAAATCCGGGCGCAACACCTAGGTGGCTCACAGCGCCCGGCCAAGGAAGTAGGCCGGAATCAACGGTCCACAGCGAGTTGGCCGAACACCCACTAGACCATTTGGGTGCCTGAGGCATCCAGTGGAGAGAGGCCGGCAGGAATCCCCCACCCTGTATGCGAGGTCCGCCATGGCAGACATTGAGACCATTTCCTTCCCGCAGGACCGAACCTGCCCCTACCACCCACCGACGGGGTACCGGCCTGCGCGCCGGGGACCACAGCCGGTTTCGCCCGCCCGGCTCTTCGACGGCCGCACCGTGTGGCTCGTGACCGGGCATGCGGAGGCGCGAGA
Organism: Streptomyces sp. NPDC048411; assembly: GCF_040704695.1. Taxonomy (NCBI): domain Bacteria; kingdom Bacillati; phylum Actinomycetota; class Actinomycetes; order Kitasatosporales; family Streptomycetaceae; genus Streptomyces; species Streptomyces sp. NPDC048411. The sequence continues at coordinate 49,528 of NZ_JBEZKL010000052.1, read as the reverse complement.
GTTGCTGGTCGACCCGCGGCTTTCGGCCGACCGGGAGAACCCTGCGTTTCCCGTGCTCACCGAGCGGGTGGCAGCGACCACTTCGCGACGCGTCGAACTGCTCGGTCTCGACGACCCCGAGCACAACGTTCAACGACGGATGCTGATTCCGAGCTTTACGGTCAAGCGCACAGCGGCCCTGCGGCCGCGGATCCAGGAGACCGTGGACAGACTGCTGGACGCGATCATCGAGCAGGGCCCGCCGACCGATCTGGTCAGTGCCTTCGCGCTGCCCGTTCCGTCCATGGTCATTTGCGCGCTGCTCGGGGTGCCCTATGCCGACCACGAGTTCTTCGAGTCGCAGTCGCGCAAACTGCTGCGCGGTCCCGCAGCCAGCGATATCGAGGCCGCGCGGGACGCACTCGACGACTACTTCCGAGCCCTGATCCAACGCAAACGGTCCGACCCCGGCGAAGGATTGCTCGACGAGCTCATCGCCCAACAGCTCGACACCGGGGCCGTCGACCACGACGAACTGATCCGGCTGGCCGAAATCCTCCTCGTGGCCGGTCACGAGACGACCGCGAACATGATCTCGCTCGGTACTTTCACTCTGCTGCAGCATCCCGACCAGTTGGCCCGGGTGCGCGCCTCCACGGACTTGATGCCTACTGCCGTCGAGGAACTGCTCCGCTTCCTCTCCATCGCCGACGGAATGTCTCGGGTGGCTACGCAGGACATCGAGGTGGGCGGGGTGACAATCCGGGCCGGGGACGGCGTCATCCTGTCCACGTCCGTGATCAACCGGGACGTGGCCGCATATCCCTCGCCGGACGAACTGGACCTCGGACGGAATTCGCACAACCACGTCGCGTTCGGCTTCGGTATCCATCAGTGCCTCGGTCAGAATCTGGCGCGGGCCGAAATGGAGATCGCGCTGCGCACGCTCTTCGACCGTCTTCCGGGACTACGGCTGGCGGTACCCGCCGACGATATCCCGTTCAAACCGGGTGACACTGTCCAAGGCATGGTTGAACTGCCCGTGGCGTGGTGACCGAAATCCGAACGGAAAGGACCCTGTTGTGATGCGGATCAGTATCGACACGGATGTGTGCATCGGAGCCGGACAGTGCGTGCTTGCCGCGCCGAAAGTCTTCACCCAGGACGACGACGGTTTCAGCAAACTGCTGCCGGACCACGAGGACGCCGCCCACCCCCTCGTCAGGGAGGCGGCCCGCGCCTGCCCCGTACAAGCGATCACGATCACATAGCCCCATGGCGCACACGCTGAGTGGACCACGTTGTTCCTGACGGCCGGTCCGTCCCGGCCGCTGTCGCCGGGTGGCGTCGTCACACAGGACAGAAGCTGTCCCGAAGGCCCCCGCACCCGCGCCGGTCGCGGGGATCTTGCGCAGGTCGTACGCAGCCTGCGAAATACTCGCTACCGCTGACCGCCCCTGGCAAACAGGGGCGGCGCGTGTTCAGGACCAGGTGAACGGTCGGCGAGGCGTTCGCGCAGGCCGCTGTCGACTACGTGGCCGTTCTCGTGAAGCTGCCGGCGGCTGACCTCGCGAAGTACGACCTGTCGTCCCGGTTCGCCAAGAAGCACCGTACGCAGATCCGCGAGGCCCTCGGCTTCCGTCCGGCTGCCCCTGTCCGGAACTGCCCTTGACCACCCCCCGTGGCCCGCTCCAGTCAGGCTGCCGACGGGGTTGCCCGCACGCAAAGCTCCTGATCACGACGGTGCTGCTCATCAGGCGGATGGAGTGGCTGCATGGCACGATGAGAGGAGTTGTTCCCGGCCGGTAGGAGGCGGGAGGGAGCAGATATGGAGATCAAGCCGCAGGCGGCTGTCATCCCCAAGGAGACGGGCGATCTCGAGCAGGGGAAGTACGGCCCCGTATTTCCGAAGACACCGGCGTGTTACGGGTTCACCATCGTCGCGAGGGTCAAGCCGGGCCGAGCCGAGGCAATCCGTGAGCACGGCAACACCCTGGCCGAGGCGCTGGAGCGGGATCCGTATCTTCTGGCGCCGCTGAAGCTGCACTACCTGCGCTGGGTACTCTTCGACGACGACACTCGTTTCATGTATCAGGGGATCTTCGACACCGACTTCGACAAGTACACCGAGGACGCCGTCGCCCTCTTCAGCAAGGCGGGGGTGAGCACGGCCTTCGAGAACCTCGAAGGGTTTCCCGAGGACTGGAAGACCAACCCCGAGGCGTTCGTCAGGTTCGTGCGTGAACACCACTGTCCGAGCTTCATCGAGTACGGCGAATATCCGTTCGTCACGGCCGACGAGATCAAGAAGGCTCTGCGGATCAAGAGCGCGCTGTCGGAGATGCTCGACCAACTGCAGTGAGAGCGGCTGCCACACGCTCGTCCCACTGTGGATCGGAGACGAGATGAACGAGGTTACGACCGCACGTACCTACAATCAGAACCACGTCCCGCGTGTACACACCCCTGGTCGGCGACGGGTGAGCGTCTACGTCTCGTGGAGCTATCCGGCGGAGGCGGGCAGGAACCCTGCCGAGCTGGACAACCGGTTCTCCACCATGACCGAGGTACGGCGGGTGACCTGGCCCGCCTACGAGGACCCGAAGTGGTCCGAGCCGTCGCAGTTCCAGCAAGGCATCGCCGGTTCATTGGAGTTGTTCTTCTGGGCCTGGGTGCCGTTCCAGCAGTTCGTCGAGGAGACCACCGGACATCCCGTCCCCGTATACCAACGCGTCGACCAGGCCGGTTTCCATACCCCGCTCGACGAGCGGGTACTGGCGGACACCGACACCTTGTTCGTGTTCGGGCTGGATCACATGATCACAGGACAAGAGCCCGAACCCGGTGAGGTCGAGGCACTGCGCGCATTCCTTGAACGTGAGGACACCCGTCTGGTCCTGGGACCTCACCATGACGTCGGGGCATCGGACGATCTGACAGAGCGGGAGATCGAATACTGCCATCACGGCGATCCTTTGGTTCCCCGCCAGCAGCGGTTCGCCACCTATGTCCGGGGCTTGATGCAGGGGCTCGGGGTACCCGTCGAGAACCGCTACGGACTCCGTCCCGCCGTGCAAGGGCCGACCCGAATCGCCCCGTTCTCCGCGGTCCGGGATGCGGATACGAGAGGCTGGCTGGACGGGGTGACGAACTTCAACTTCCACCAGCACCTTCCGCATTACGCCGTGACGAGCGACGAGCCGGATGTCATTCAGCTGCTGGCGCGGCAGCCGATCGACACCTCCAGGCCCCATCCGTTCATCGAGGCAGGCAACACCGAGTTCAACATGTTCCTGTGGATGCCCCCGAGCGGTGAGCGGGCCGGCGATGTGCTGCTGGCGGACTCCACGATTTTCAGTTCGCTGTTCGGCGGCGACGAGAGCCTGCGGAATTTCTGGCGGAACCTCGTCACGAAGTAGTGACGCAAGGAGGCGCGAGTGTGAGCACGAACGCGCGAGCCGCTCTGGAGCTCGACGACATTCAGCGCGGGGTCCTCACCCCTCGCCCCACGCCCTACGCGGCGACCTATGTGGTGTTCCGTATCGATGACCGGGCGCATGGACGGGAGCTGATGCGGCGCGCGAGTGCGGTGGTGACTTCCGCCGCCGACTCGGCCAGCCCCCTGGGGGAGACGTGGGTGAGTATCGCGGTCACCTCTCACGGGCTGAAGGCGCTGGGTGTGCCGCGCGCATCGATGGACACCTTCGCCTGGGAGTTCCGCCAGGGGATGGCAGCCCGCGCCAAGGCGCTGGGTGATGTCGGCCAGAGCGCCCCCGAGCACTGGGAAGCGCCGCTGGGCACGCCGGATGTCCATGTCGTGCTCACAGCGGTCGCGCCCGATGCCACGCGGTTGGCGGGGGCCCTCGATCGGGCCCGCGCCGCTTACGACCGGCTCCCCGGGGTGACCGCGATCTGGCGGCAGGACTGCTACGCGCTGCCCACGGAGACCGAGCATTTCGGCTACCGCGACGGCGTCAGCCATCCTGCCGTCGAGGGCAGCGGCTTCGCCGGGTCGAACCGGCTGGAGGTGCCTTTGAAGGCCGGCGAGTTCGTGCTCGGCTACCGGGACGAGATCGGCGGCATCCGCACACTGCAGCCGGAGGTACTGGGACGCAACGGCAGCTACGCGGTCTTCCGCAAACTCCACCAGCGGGTTGCCCTCTTCCGGTGCTATCTGCGGGACAACGCCACCGGCCCCGAGGACGAGGAACTGCTGGCAGCCAAGATCATGGGACGATGGCGCAGCGGTGCACCGCTGGCGCTCAGTCCACAGCACGACGACCCCGCTCTCGGCGCCGACCCACCGCGCCGCAACACCTTCCTGTACGAGCGGGACGATCCGGTGGGCTTCACCACGCCCAGCGGCTGCCACATCCGGCGGGCCAACCCCCGCGACGCGTCGGTGGCGGGCGAAGTGCGACTCCACCGCATGATCAGACGCGGCGCCGCCTACGGTCCGCCGCTGCCCGAAGGAGTGCTGGAAGACGATGGGGCCGACCGCGGCTTGATGTTCGCGTTCATCGGGGCCCACCTCGGGCGTCAGTTCGAATTTGTGCAGTCCGAGTGGATGAACGACAGCGTCTTCTTCGGCGGCGGCAACGCCGGCGACCCCGTCACGGGATCCCACGACGGCGTGACCGGCTACACCATTCCCCGGCGGCCGGTGCGACGACGCCTGTCCCCACTGCCACGGTTCGTTGTCACCCGCGGCGGCGAGTACTGCTTCCTGCCGGGCCTCAACGCCCTGCGTTGGCTCGGCGATCTCCAGGACTGACACTGCGGTCACGCGCACCGGGGGACCGCTCCGAGGCGCTCCGCAGCCCGAGGAGACATGCCTCATGGGCACCCTGCACCTGCTGTTCAACGCCGTCACCGTGATCTTCATCGCGGCCACCATGTTCACTGCCGGCCTGGGCGCCACCGTCGCGGCACTGCGGGGCGCCCTCACCAACGTCCCACTGCTGACGCTGTCCCTGATCGCCAACATGGTGGCCGTCCCACTGCTCGGTTGGGGCATCGGTGCCCTGCTCAGCCTGCCCACCGCGTCGTTCATCGCGCTCGTCCTGGTCGCCTCCTCCCCTGGCGGCCCCTTCGGCACGAAGCTGGCCATGGTGCAAAAAGGCGACGTCGTCGCAGCCGGGGCCCTGCAGGTGCTGCTTGCCGCCATCGGCAGCCTCACCTTCGCCCCGACCGTCAACGGCATCCTCACCGCCGCCAAGGTCGGCAAAGGCATCTCCCTCGACGTGGGGGCGCTGGTACAGACTGTGGCACTCCTGCAGCTCGTTCCGTTCGTCATCGGCCTACTCCTGCGCCGCTACGCGGCACTCACCGCACAAGCGTGGCATCCCACCGCGGCCGCGGTCTCAAATGTGACATTCCTGATCGTGCTGGCGGGCATGCTGCTCGGCAACTGGCGTGACGTCGTCGCGCTGCTCGGCTCACGCACGCTGCTGGCCGGGTTCGTCCTCGCAGCCGCCGCCTTCGCCGTCGGCACACTACTGTCCACAGGGCCGCCGGTGCGCCGCACCGCCATGGGAGGCGTCACCGCAGTACGCAACGCGGGGCCCGCCCTGGCCGCGATCGGCATCGCCTTCGCCGACCAGCCCGCCATCCTGGGCGCCCTCGCCGCAGCCCTGCTGAGCGGCCTGGCGGCAGCCCTGCCGATCGCTACCCTGCTCAGCAGCCGACGAAGCGGCCCCGGAAACCCGTAAGACACGCTGCTGCCCAGGACACGCGTGGTCCATGAGCAATGCCGCGGGCACGCTCTCCGGCACCCCCTCCTTCGGGGCTGCCGGCTCGGGCCCGAGCGCGCCGCCGCATCGCAAGCCGTGGTCCACGATCCGCAGCCGCTCGGGCATCTCGACGTCGTCGCGCAGGCCCTCCAGCGGGTGGTCGGCGTGTGCCGGAGCCGTCTGCAGGGGCCGGTGACACAGGTCAGTTTCGAGGCCCAGGTCGGGCGGCCACGCTGCATCTGGTCTGCGATCGCACGTTACCGGCGTGCGTGCCAGACGCCATTCGGCAGACGGCAGTTCGACGACAGAACCTAGGGGCTCCGGTTGCCGTCCACATGGAGGACGACCTTGCCGCGCGGGTGCTCGGTCACAAGTACCTCGTAGGCCGCGCGAGTCTCGGTGAGTGGCACCACGCGGTCCACCACCGGCGTCAGACGGCCCTCGTCAATCAGTTCTGCGATGGCCACCAGCCCGGCCCGGTCGGGTTCGACGATGAAGAACAGGGCGCGGACGTCGTGGGCGGCGGCCTTCTCAGGGTCCGGGGGCTGCACGATGCTGATGAGGGTTCCGCCGGGCCGCAGCGTCACCCAGGAGCGGTCCTGCGTCTCTCCGCCCACCAGGTCGAGCACCACGTCGGCGTCCCGTACCAGGCCCTCGAAGCGTTCGGCCCGGTAGTCGATGACCCGCTGCGCGCCGAGTGCGGTGACGAAGTCAATGTCACGCGAGGAAGCGGTGGCCGTCACGCGCCCGCGCAGCGCCGTAGCGATGTGCACGGCGAAGGTACCCACACCGCCGGCGCCGCCGTGTACCAGGACGTGCTGTCCCGGTTGCAGCTCGGCATGGTCGACCAATGCCTGCCATGCGGTGAGGGCTGCGAGCGGTACAGCGGCCGTGCGGTCGTGGTCCAACTGGGACGGCTTCGCGGCGAGCATGCTTGCGGGAACGGCAATGTACTCGGCTGCCGCACCGTCGCGGGTGAACGGGATCAGCCCGTAGACCTCGTCGCCGACAGCAAGATCGGTCACCCCGGCGCCGACTTCGGCCACAACGCCGGAGACCTCGTGCGAGGGAATGGTCGGCGTTCGGTCGCGCCCCGTCCCGTCAAGGCTGTCGGTCCAGCTGGCGTCCCATTCGAGTTCGCCGGCGGTGATGGAGGCGGCGTACACCGCGACGAGCACTTCGCCGGTGGTCGGTTCGGGGCATGGGGCCGACTCGTAGACGAATTGTTCCGGGCCGCCCCGCCGGTGGGCCCGGACGGCGTGCATAGTACTGGTCATGAGGAGATCACTCCCGTGATCGGACCGGCCTCAGTCGGTCATACCGGCCCGATCACTCCTTGGACGGCGGCTCGCTCCTCATCGGGCCCGCATCGGACGCCCGGCTTCGTAGGTGAAAGGCAGCACCGATTGTTGGCGCATCGCGGCACCATTTGTCGATCCAGTGCCCCGGAATGTTGATGAGGACTGGCAGCACCCCGATGGCAGTCCCGGTTGTCTACCCGCTCTTGCGACAGCGTGTACTGCAGCATGCTGGTCCTGGGCGAATTGAAGCGGGACGGCTGGTTGCTGGCCGTAGCCACACACTCGTGTCGGCCGCGTGGAAGGATGAGCCCATGTGGTCGCGACTGACGTTCGGGGACGAGTTACGGGCCAAGCTGGGATCTCCCAGGCATTCTCGCAGACTGGGCAGCAGCCCGCGCTCACGTGTGTGGCGCGTCGAGCTGCCGGAGACATCGGCAGTGGTGAAGCAGATCGTCGACGGCCCCGATGCCGACGAGCGATTCGCCCGCGAGGTGACAGCCCTGCGGCTCGCCGCCCAAGCTGAGACGCCCGTGGTGCCTGCGCTGCTGGCCACCGATCCCGGCGAGCGGGTGCTGGTGCTGGAGCATCTGGAGCACCAACGCCCGTCCAGCGACTGGATCGTCGACTACGCAGCCGCATTGGCGCGGCTGCATGCCACCGCCCGTCCGGAGGACGTTGGGGTACTTCCCCCATGGCAGGGCCCTACCCAGGCCGACGTCGACTCGTTCCTCAGGCTGGCCGTGGCTCTCCAGGTTCCTGTCCTGCCTGGCGTTTCCGACGAACTCGATGACCTCGTGAACCGGCTCGGCCAGGTATCCGGCCACGCCCTTCTCCACGGGGATCCCTGTCCTGGGAATGATCTCCACACCGCGACGGGCATCAGATTCATCGACTTCGAGCAGGCGTCACTGGGCAGCGGCTTGATGGAGCTGGCCTATCTGCGCATCGGTTTCCCGACCTGCTGGTGTGTCACTTCGGCGTCCGAGCCTCTGCTGGAACGGGCGGAGCACGCCTACCGCACGACGTGGCGCACCGCGACCGGTTACGAGACTCAGGACGGCCTCGTCGACGCGTGCGCCGGCTGGCTGCTCCGCGGCGACGCGCTGGTCGAGCGGGCACGCCGCGAAAGCATTGACCACCTGGCCCGGATTCCGCACCGGGACTGGAAGTGGGGCACGGCGACAGCCCGGCAACGGCTCGTCCACCGGCTCGGTGTCGTCAGCCAGATGACCGCCAACCACAGCTCTCTCAGCGGGGTGAGCAGCCTCACCGCCGGCATGCGCCAACGAATGCTCGCTCGCTGGCCCGCACTTGAGCCAGTCCCGACAAAGCGACCTTAGAGGTCGGCCGGCACCCCGGAATCGTCGGAGAATCACTGGCATGCCGACCTGTCTCGTGCTCAGAGAGCCGTTGGTCAGCTGATCATCTGCTGTTCGGCGCGGAGGGAGTCACAGATCGAGGATGAGATCCGCGGGTGGTTGTGAGCAGCAGACGAGCGCGTTGCCCTCGGCCGGCAGGTCGATGGGGTCAGGAGAGTAGTCGACACCGCCGGAGACGACTGCCGTCTCGCAGGTGTGACAGACACCTGTGCGGCACGACCACCGCACTGGGACATCGCATGCCTCGGCGAGTTCCAGGAGTGTGCCGTAGCCAGGGTCCCAGGGAACGGTCAGGCTGCTGCGGGCGAAAGTGACAGAGGGCCCAGTACCCGGTCCGGGCGGATGGGCGGGCAGATGGGGAGCCGGTGCATCGGTGGGAACCACTCCGGGCGTCATCGCGGTCACGGATCCAAAGGTCTCTGTGTGGATCCGCCCAGGGGCCAGGCCGCAGTCCACCAGTGCTTGTGTCATGTCGTCCATGAACGCCACCGGTCCGCAGATGTAGGCGTTGGCGTCCTCCGGGATTCCGAGGCCCTGGAGAAGCCGGGCGGTGAGCCGACCGGTGGAGGTGTAGTCGTCGCCGGGACGGTCGTCGTCGCGTGGGCGACTGTACGAGACATGCCGTCGGCCGGACGGCAGGCGTGACATCAGGGTGCGCACCTCGTCGGCGAAAGGATGCTCGGCGCCGTCCCGGGCTCCGTGCACCCACCACACCGCGCGGGGATCACGGTTGTCGGCCAGTGCATGGAGCATGGCGAGCACCGGGGTGGCTCCGACGCCTGCGGAGACCAGCACGATGGCTGCGTCGTTGTTGTCGAGGATGAACGTGCCTCGCGGAGCGGCCACTTCGAGGACGTCGTCGACCACGACGTGTTGGTGCAAGTAGCTGCTGCCCACGCCATGGGGTTCCTGCTTGACACTGATCCGGTAGTGAGCGTCCCCCGGGCGCCCGGACAGGGAGTAGCTGCGAATAACCGGCGCGCCCTGCGGGTCGGGACGCATCCTGACGGTGACGAACTGGCCTGGCAGCGCTGGTGGAAGCGGACTGCCGTCGGTGGCGGAGAGAGTGAGGGAAAAGATGCTCCTGCTTTCGGGGGCGATGCGCGTGACCGCCAGGGGGCGGAAGCCCGGCCAGGCCGGCGGCGGGCTGCTCGCGGCGGCAGTCAGGCCCGTATTGCCTCCCGTATTGCCTGTTGACCAGCCCTTCGAGTCGTAGTCGTCCAGGAGCGACTGCATGGACGTCTTCCAGCCGGGGCTGAGCGCGGGAATGCGGAGCGCCCGCTCCACCTGGGCGCGTGAACGCCCGGGTCTGTAGAGGACGGCGTCGACCTCCGCGACGGTCATGGCTTCCGGCCCCGTGGAGACTTTGACGATCTCGTCTCCGGCCTGGACGACCCCCTCGGCCAGCACCTTCAGATAGAAGCCGGGGCGTCCATGGGCGACCAGCAGGGCGGGCATCTGCGGTTCGTCCATGCGAAGACCCACGCGATAGCACGTCACCCGGGGCTGCGTGACTTCGAACAACGCATCGCCGATGCGGTACTGGTCGCCGATGCACACCTCGTCGTCGGGCAGTCCGTCCACGGTGAAGTTCTCACCGAACTGGCCGTGAGTGAAATCGTTGCGGTGCAGGTGCTCCTGCCAGTACCGATAGGAGTCCACCTGGTACACCAGCACTGCCCGGTACGGCCCGCCGTGACCGGTGAGGTCGCCCTGGCCGTCCCCGTCGATGTTCAGCTTCCTGACCATCCGCGGGCCCGTGACTGGGTGCTTCCATACACCCGTATGCGTCTCTCGGCCCTTCCAGGGAACATCCCGGGGCATCCCGACATTCACCGCGACGAGCGTGGCCATCCGTGCATCTCCCTGGTCGAACGGACCGCCCCCACCACTGCCACGCTAATACGCCAACTGTCGATGGCACGTGCAGGACACGTGACGCAGTGCGCCAAAGCACGCCCCCGACAGAAGTAGCTTGACGTCGGCAGCGCACTCCCGGGGCTACTTCCTCCGGCTGGCCTCGATCGTGAACGCGGCGGCCAGGCAGGCCGCAGCTGCGGCCATCGAGCCGAAGAAGATCCCGTCGAAGAGCCAACTGTTCGCGCCCTCAACCGTGCCATCCTCGCGCGTGCAGAACTTTTCGAAAGGGAAGCTGGCCGTGCGTAGATCTCCACAGTGATTCTGCAGGTCCTCATTGATGGCGTTCGCCTTGACCCAGGAGAGCCCCCATACGAGGAGGAAGATCGCGGCGAAGGCCCACACGGCGCCCCACAGCCGGTTCAGTAGGGCATCACGCGTGCTGGTTATCGTCATGCGGCGGAGCGTACCGCGCCGCCCACCGGCGATGACTCGCTCAATCGGCGCTGACAGCTACTCAAGGTTCGACGAGAACATTCAGTGGGTTGTTCGTGAGCCTTTGAGCATTTCTGTCGTCGCCTGATGGTGTGGGTGCGAGCGGAATCCGCTGGTGCGTAGCCGGTGGTCTATTGAGGTGGCGGGGTGAGTGAACGCAAGCCGCACCCGGGCGACTTATCGGATGGGCAGTGGTTGTTGATCGAGGGTGCCGGGCCGTAAGCGGGGACTGGCTGTGGACGTACTCGTGCGCGATGTGCCAGCCCAGCAGCAGCACCTCGATCAGGGCCCGGATGCCCTCGGCGTCGCAGTGGGCTTTGACCGCCGCCGCCCACCACGCGTCGTGGACCGAGGTGAACTTGCCTGCGGAGCGGGCCTGTTCCAGCAGCCCAACCACCGACGGCATCCACGACCTCCCGAGAAGCGACAGCACGACAGGCCACTACTCCCATGGGACCCCCGCCCCTACGCCCGACCAGCAGAAACGCAGCCCTCAAGCCCGGGAAGACAACAGCTACTTACAAGCACCCGGACCCTGAACAGAACATGAACGGCGTGACGCGCCTTCGAAATGCGCCGAATCGGGCCACATCCCCCATGGGACAACCTTCTGCGTACAGCAATACTGCGCTACTCTGCGTGACTAACCGGCGCGGTTCGCCGGATCTCCGCATGCTGCGACTCCGGGGAGATGACCGATGGTCGACATGTTCCGATACATCGAGCACAACTTTGCGGTGCCAGCGCGGACTGACGCGCTCGAGGTCGCGAACCGGTCCGAATTCCAGCTGGCGCTGGAGCACGCCGCGGGCGGTGGGGGTGAAAGGGCAGAGCCCTCGGCTGCCGAGCAAGTCCGGGCCATCGCCCGCGACTTCCTGACCCGTCGCTTTCCCTCGCCAACGACGGACCCCACGACACTGGGCGGGGCGCTGGCCGGGCTGGAAGCCGCATTCGACAAGCTCCCCGCTGTCAACCCCGCGACCGTCAAGAACCTGGTCAGGGATATGTTCGGGGGAAACCCCGACCAGGTCGTCGCCCTGCAGGAGTTCAAGAGCGACCTGGAACTGTTGCAGAACGCCGTGGTGGCGGCCAAGCTCATCACCGGGTTCGACAGGATCGACGCAGGCAGGGTGGTGCGCCAACTGCGTGCGGCGGCCTTCCTGATCCACATGGCGGCTAACTCCACGGGCAAGCTGGATCGTGCGGAGGTGCGGCGGTTGCTGGCGCGGCCGCTGCGGATCCCGCCAAGGCCGCTGGCAGCAGTCACGCCGTCGCAACCGGAGGTGCTCGCCGACCGGGCGCCCACCGACGGCCGGACCGAAGAGCGGGAGCGGATCGACGGGTTGCGGCAGGCACGGAATCGGCTGCAGGCCGCGTACGACACGCTGCTCGCCGTACGCCCCCACGAACTGGAGGTCGTAACACCCGCGCAGCAGCCCCCGCAGGACCTCGGCAACAGGGACGACGCGGACGCGATCGTGGACGGCGGGCGGGGACCCGCGCCCACCAGCGAGTCGGTGGGCGCGGCCGGCCTGTCGGCCCTGCGCCTGGCCCAGGCGGCGAGGACTCGGTTTAGCGACGACGAGACGGCCGCGATGGCCGAGCTGCGGATCGAACCCGGCGAGACGGAGGTGCCGGTGGCGCTCGACCGGATCGGGCAACGACTCGCCGCGCTCAACGAGGAGTTGCTGCCACTCGAAGCGCCCACGACGGCGAAGGTGTTCCGGGTCGGCGGCCATCTCTTCGCCGAGACCACGCCGGTGGTTCCGCCTACCGGCGAGGAACCTGCCACGCCGGTACCGGACTTCAGCAAGGCGGTCACCCGGCCGGTCGGGTTCGGCAACCTGCTCGTGGTGCGTCAGGAACCGATCGGGTACCGGGCGGGCGAGATCTCCCACATCGAGAACGTCCTGGAGCGCGAGGAGCTGCGCCGCTGGACGCGGCGTTCGGAGAGCTCGGAGATCATCGAGATCGACGGAACGGTGACGTCGCAGACGGAGGAGCGCGACCGCCAGTCCACCGACCGCAACGAGCTGGCCGTCGAGACCCAGCGGGAGTCCGGGCAGCAGAACAGCCGGGCCGGAGAGGGGATGACCTCCTCCGACTACGGCCGCCTGGTGGAGAACAGCAAGACCAACTACGCGCAGACCGTAGTCGCCAAGTCGGTGGAGAGCCGCACCCAGGAGGTGCGCCGGCAGCGGGTGCGGCGCGAGAGCCGCAGTTACGTCGAGCGGGTCGGCCACATTCTCGACAACCACGACGGCGCGACCAAGATCCGCGGGATTTATCAGTGGGTCGACAAGCTGTACAGCCTGCGCGTCCTGAACTATGGCAAGCGCCTGATGTACGACGTCGTCGTGCCCGAGCCGGCCGCCGTGCTGACGCAGTCACTCAAGGACGCCGCCCAGCCCGAGAGCTTCCAGCTCGTCAAGCCGCTCGACCCCAACCTGACACCGAGCCAGGTCAATGGGTTCAACTACATGTGGTACGCCACGCAGTACGGGGTCACCGGGTCGGTGACGCCACCACCCCCGGTCTACGCCAAGACGGTGTCGCAGACGCAGCTGGTCGAGGGAAGCAAACACGTGACGGCCTACGGCGCCGAGCTCGACGTGCCCCACCAGGCTGCCTTCAAGCTCACCGTCCCCGAGGGATACAAAGCGGTCAGCGGCTATGTGCAGAGCACCAACGCGAACTGGCTCGAGGCGCCCGGCCGGACGCTTGAGACCTTCATCGGCGAGAACACCTACGTCCGGATCCTCGACCCGGACAACCCGTTCCTCAATGTCTCGTTCCCGATGGCCGGCGAGACCGGCGATGTCCCCGTCACCGTCCGCACCTTCGCGCGGGTCACAAACATGGCGTACGCCGCCGCGCTGGTCTGCCAGCGCACCGACGAGGCCTACGCCCAGTGGCAGCTCAAGACCCACGCGACGATCACCAACGGTTACCAGCGCCGGCTGGCGGAGTACGCGGACAAGCTGACGCGGTACGTCGCCGCGGTCCGGGCGCAGCTCGCCGCGGCGGGCGGGCTGGCTCACGACCCGGCGGTGACCCTGCAAGAGCTGAAGCGGGCCTTCGTGTTCCTGCTGCTCGGCGAGCACCCGTCGACCTGGTTCCCCACGCCGACGCCGGCGCCCGCACCGCCCGGTGCGGCGCTCCCCGACCCGCTGGCCGTGCGCCAGTGGGGGGCCGTGGTGGCGTTCTTCGAGCGCGCCTTCGAGTGGGAAAACCTGATGTACACCTGCTACCCCTACTACTGGGCCCGGCCGCCGCGGTGGCAGGAGATGCTGCTCACCCAGGACGCCGACCCGCAGTTCGAGGCGTTCCTCAAGGCCGGCGCGGCGCGCGTCGTAGTCCCCGTCCGGCCCGGCTTCGAGGCGGCCCTCGCTCACTACCAGGAGACCGGGGACGTGTGGATGGGTGAGGAGATCCCCGACATGTACGGCGACCACTACCTGTCGATCATCGAGGAGATCAAGGCCGCCAACTACGCGCCGGGCGAGGAAGTGTGTGTCGAGCAGTGGGAGGTGACCCTGCCCACGACGCTGGTCCTCCTCAAGGAGGACGCCGCGCTGCCGAGTTGGACTCCGACGCCCTGCATACCGGAAGCCTGACGGCGTGGCGGACGACATGCGCGAGGCGATGCGGCGGCGCGCGAGATGGTTCTACGAGACGCAGCTGCGCCGCCTCAACTACGACGCCTTCCGCGGAATTCGGCCCGACTCGACGGATCCACGGCTGGACCTGATCTCCGAGCAGCAGCTCACGGCCGACTTCCGCGTCGGCCCCAGCGGCCGCCTCAAGGACGCCGGCCGGATCTACCTCGACAGTGGGGAGCCGGTGTGGACCGCAGGTGACGATGCGCGCCACGGTGCCTTCGCCGCCTCGCTCGTCGGGCGGATGGGCGACTGGCTCGGCGCCCGCGAGCCACGCAGGCTCGCCGAGCGGCTGAGGACTCTCCAAGATGAGTATGAAGCGAGTGAGTTCGCCTCGGTCACCGATCCGATGAGCGCCCTGGGCCGCTTCCCGCGGGAGTGGGTGCCCATGCCTACCGATGAGCATCCGGTGGGAGAGCGGGTGGCCTCCGCGATCGCCCGCGCCGAGCTCGCCTCTCAGCAGCCCTGGCTGATCCCCGAGCTCTACAGCACCGCGGCCGAGGTCGCCCACGATCCACGGGCCTGGGTCGCGGGCCTCGAACGCTATGTCGAGGAGTTCGAGGCGGAGCTCGGGGTTGCCGTGGGCGGGATCGCCGGTGTCCGGGCTCCGTTCGACCTGGCCGCGCCGGCGGCGTACCGCTCGTTCCTCTCCACCATGCTCGGCGCCGCCACCGAGCGCCCAGCGGGCGACGCGGTGCAGGTGCGGCTGCTCGAACTGGCCAAGCAGAAGCCCGAGGACAAGGAGGCCACGTACCGCTTCCGGCTTTCGGTGGCCACCAACGGCGCTCCAATGGGCCCGGTCACGGCGTACCCGCTGTCCAAGCGAGTGTCGTACTGGGCCGGAGTCATGTACGACCCGCTCGGCGAGTGTGTCGGGCTCAAACCCAGTTCCGACATGGGGCTGTGCCAACTGGTGCGCCTGCTCTACCGCTACGGTCCGCTGCCGTCCCGTTTCGCCGCCGGGACCACCCCAGCCTGGCGCACCCGTACACCGCCCGACGACCGGTTCACCCGGTTCGTGGAGGCACGCGCCGCTGACCCGGCCGTCGCGAACGACCCCGAGCTGTCCGCCCGGCTCCACGCCGCCGCTACCAGGCTCCGCATCATCCTGGAGGAAACGGCTGCCAACCCGCTCAGCCCCGACCCGAGTTGGTCGCCGCTGGCCGGTGAGATCCTCAAACAAGGACTGAAATCCTACAAGTTCTGGCTGGACGAGACGCCCCGCGCCAAGGACAACGACCGACTTAACAAGGTCAAGACCGCGCTGGGATACGGAGACGAAGCCGACCGGGAGATGGAGTTCTGGTCGGAGAACCACTACATCATGTTCGCCTCCTCGGAGTACCTCCTCGGCCAGCTCTGGGAGGACGAGACCTTCCAGCCGTGCCGCCTGTTCGCCGACCCCGGCGACCGCACAGGTGCCAGGACCGGAGCGCAGCGCCGTGACCGCGGCCGCGCACGGGTGCTCAAGTGGCTCAACAACCGGCTGATGTTCGGCTGGATGGAGTTCAACTCCTCCGGCTACTACCGCGAGCACCTCTGGGCCCTGCTCAACCTCGTCGACTTCGCGCTCGACGAGGAGGTGCGCACCAAGGCGACGATGGCGGTCGACCTGATGCTCTTCGACGTGGCACGGTTCCTGCACCGTGGGGCGATGGGGGCAGCCGGTGGGCGCAGCCAGTTCAAGTCCAAGAGCCACGGGTTCGACAACGGCCTCACCGACGTCGTGGAGATCGTCTTCGGTGCCAAAGGGGTCTTCAACGAGGGCAACGCCCAGATCGGCGCGAGCTTCGCTTCGTCGACGTACGTCGTGCCCGACGTACTGCTGGAGATCGGCGGTCACCCGCCGGCGTACTCGTTCACCGACCGGTCACGGGTGTCGGTCACCTTTGAGGAGGCGGCGAAGTACGGCATCACCTGGTCGCAGAAGTCCGTCGTGAAGGACTCGCTGCTGCGCGGGTACGCCGCCAAGCGAGCTCGCCATTTCCCGCACCTCGCGGAGATAAACCGGGAGATCGCCCGCACCCATGAGGGGTACGGCGCGGTCGAGGACGACACGGTCTTCTTCTGGGGCATGTCAGCGTTCTTCAACAAGCAGGTGGTACGCAACTCCTTGCGCGTGATCCATCGGTTCGGCCTGGAGAAGGCGGAGGCGTTCGGCCCGATCCGGATCCTGGTCGAGACGGTTCTGCCGTTGGTCCGGGCGCCGGAGGGCGGCCTGCTGGGCTTCAGCGTCGCGGATCTGCCGGGCCGCCTGCTGGGCGCGGTCACCGGCGGGGGTCCCGACGAGCTGGACGAGAAGTCGGCCGACGACCTGTCGCTGGTGCTGGAAGGGTCGACCCGGACACGGGCGAACATCCTGACCTACCGCTCCCCCGGGGCGATGCTCTCCACGATCCAGAACTTCCGCTACGGCCAGCTCAACTTCCAGAGCAGCGTCCAGCAGGCCACCCTCAACGGAGCGGTCAACGTGTTCGTCACCGCCGGTTTCGGTGGTCTCGACATCTCCGGCCTCGCCGCGCTCGGTGCGGGGGCGCTGGTCGGCGGCCTGCTGCTTGGACCCCTGGGGGCGGTCGGCGGCGGGATCGCGGCGGTGGTCGCCAACAACGAGCTCATCGATGGCATGAACCCCCTCGACCCCCACCACAACGACGGCCCCGAGTGGTGGACCGGCTACTGGGCGCTGCCCCGGGTAGTCCAGCACGGCGGGGCGGCGATCATGGCCTCGGAGTTCCACGACATCCAGGACTTCCTGGCCGAGACGGGCTCGCACGCCTGGTTCCCCAAGAGCGGGTTCGACCGGGTCGTGGAGCGGCGTAGCTCGGCGTACGACGACGCCAACTTCCCGCTGCTCGACATCGGGCACATCGGGCCCAAGGGCTTCTGGCTGTTCGGCAAGGTGGTGCACTCGGCTCCCGAGGGTTCGGCGGCCGAGCCCGAGGAGGGGTACGTCGGAGTCTTCTCCAACAAGCGACCGGAGTGGCTGACGAAGGACTCGGACCCCTATGAGGGGCGCCTGGCGGAGCAGGGGGAGAACGGGATCTGGAAGGACCCGCCGGACCTGTTCGCCGACAAGGACTGGTACGTCAACGGTAAGAACGTGTGGATCGTGCAGGTCGGCAGCAGGAGCGAGTTCGGGAGCTTCGAGGCGTTCATGGACCGGGTGTCGTCCGCGCGAGTGCACCTGGACGACGTCGGGGACCTGGAGTGCACGTACGACGTGCCCCGGCCGGACGGCGGATCGGACCGGCTGCGCCTGGCCAACGGCGACGGCGGGGAATTCGAGCTCAACGGAAAACCGTTGGGGACCGACCTGTTCCCGCGGTTCGAGAACCCGTTCGTGCGAGGCGGACTGGTGGAGTGGGGGCAGCGGGCCTACTGCCTGGAGTGGAACGGGCGGTCGCTGCTCCACGACTTCGGCGATTTCCGGCGGCCGGTCCGGATGGAGCAGCCGGAGGCCGGCCCGCGGGACGACGAGACGATCATCGCGCTGGTAATCCACCTGCGCACCGGCGACGAGGCGATGGAGGCGTTCACAGTGACGACCGCGACAATCGACGTCGGCTGCGAACGCCTTACGACAGGGCAGGTGGTCGCGGTCGGCCCGGTGGCTGAGGGCACGCCTCATGACGCCGAGTGGATCTTCCTGGACCGGCCCGTGCGCCGCGCGCCCGATATGACGGTGACTCTGACCCACTCCGCCTTCGGGGGCGACCCGCCCGACGTGGACGTGCTCGGCCTGGGGGAGACGGGGCTGCCGGACCTGTCCGACCCGTTCGTTCTGCCGGACATCGCCCCCGCAGCGCTGGTGGGCCCGTTGGCACTGCTCGGTGAAGGAGGCGACCCGGAGTGGGAGGCCTCGTACTCGCTCAAGGCGCTCACGGGCGACTGGCGGCTGCGGGACTGCTCAGTGCCGTTCGGGCGGGTGGACGTGGAGGGCGACCGGCGTGGCACTGGGCCGCGGCCGTTCGCCGTACGCCTGTCGAAGTGGGCCGAGTGGGCCGATGTTGCGGGCGCGGTCCGAGCGCGGCGCTGGGTGCTGGCGCGTCAGCCCGCGGCGAGCTCGGTGTGGCTGGACCATCACGACCTGTTCGTCCTCGACGGCGACGGGGAGATGTGGCACAAGCGGGGGAAGTGCGGCATGAGTTTGGGCGCGTGGGCGCGGCTGGAGCCGTCCGGCCCGGCGCCGGTGTGGTCGCGGCCCTTCTCGTGGGTCGCGGTGTCGGACGCGTCGGGGCGGGCGGTCGTACTGGTGGTGAGCGAGGGGCGGCTGCTGGCTCGGGCGAGCGACGAAGAGGGTCGCTGGGGGCCGGGGTGGGCCGACCTCCAGCCGATGGTGCCGGGCGTGCTTCTGGCGGAGGCGGTGCCGCTCGGGCCGGGCAGTGCGCTGAGTGTCGTGCCGGGCGACGGCCCGTTCTCCGGCAGCGCCGACCTGTACGTGACCGGCGCGGACGGAGAGGTCTACCTGCGGCCGGGGTGGAACCCCGGCGAGAGTGGCCTGTGGGAACGCCTGGCGGCCACCGGGTTCGACCTCGCGCCGGGATCGCCGGTGGGGGTCGCCGGTCGTCTTCTCGTCGCTCGTTCGGTGCAGGGCACGCTGTGGCTGCGGCACCGCGAGTGGGTGGTGCTGTTCGGGGGCAGCTGGCAGGCGCTGGACGGACCGGGCTACGCCGTTGCGCGCTTCGCGGTGGCCGGCACCGAGGACGACCTGTTGCTCGCCGCGACCGGGCCTGCCGGGCAGGTCAGCCTCGGACGGCGCCGCGGCGAGGACCCGGTTCGATGGCTGCCCACCACGGCCGATGACGGCTGGCGGCCACGTCCGGGTGCCGAGGTGACCTGGGTGCTGCCAGACCCGGGCGTGGCATGGGCCCTGGCAACTGGGGTCGACGGAACGGTGCGCTCGGCGTCGTCCGAGGACGGGGTGTGGCGTCAGGTCGGGTCCGGGCGCAGTCCCTTGGGCGGGTCCGGCGGTCAGGTGGCCGCCACCTGTCGGATCCCGGGCCAGGTCGAGGTGTTCGCCGACACCGCGGACAGGCTGCTCCGCTGGACCTGGTGGTCGTAGGTGCGATGTACCAGCTCTGTGTCAGTGGTGCATGCGCCAGGGTGGGTCTGCGGGCCGTGATCGCCATGGCGAGGGCGTCGGTGACCAGCTCGGTCGCTGCGTTCACCGACGGGATCCGGCCCAAACCGGAGACGACCTTCGGCCATGTGAAGGCAGATGTGCTGCAGCACTATGTGCCCGGTTTCGAGCGCGGGGACTTCGTCCGTACGATCCTCGGCTCCCCATGGCCGGAGTGAGCGGGCGCAACCGATCCGCACCGGACTGCGCCGCGGCAGCGGTTCAGCCCGCTTGGGCGATCGCGCCGCGGAGCATGGCCACGGTCGTGGCCGCCGCCCGACGCTCCGTGTCGTCCTCTGTCGTACGCACACGCTCCTCCAGGAGCACAACGGCCGCCTGGAGGACCCCGATGCGCACCGGAACGCTCCGCATTCCGGCCAGTACCGCGGCCGCTTGCTCCGCCGGGGTCACGCTCGAAGCCTGCGGGATGAGGGTGGTGATGCCGCGCCCGAGCGCACGGTCGCGGGGAGGTTGAGCTGCTGAGGTCACCGGAGAAGTCTGCCGCACCGGAACCCTGGATTCGGTCAGCGACTTGGCCGTTGTCCGTCCTCTTCATGGTTGATGTGTACATAGACGCGCCTCAACAGGTATTCCAGCTACGTGCGTTCGTCTTCGGTCAACGGCGCCAGAAGCTCTTCCTGCACGTTCCGGGTGTCCGACTGGATCTCTGCGAGCACACATCGGACCGCCGGTGTCGGTGTGACGGTGACGCGGCGTCGGTCGCCGGCGTCGCGAGCGCGGGCCCGCCGTTGAGGCAGGCAGCGGTCATGGTCGCGCCCAGGTGCGCATGGCGCTGCGTGAGGCGAAGGCGGCCACGTCCTTGTCGAGCGGGTGGTCGGTGTACTGATGGATGCGCCAGGGCGCCTCGATACGGGGATGTCCGGCGGTCACGTAGTCGGCGATCCACAGACCGTCACCGGCATACGACGTGGTGTCGTAGTTCAGCCAGAAGTGCCGGTTGCAGTAGAGCAGGACCCGGTGGTGCGGCCTCAGGCGCTTGACCTCGCGGATGAAGCGGTCCTTCTCGGCATCGCTCGCCCGCGTTCCGTCGCCGGTCACTTCCCAGTCCACGGCGAGCAGATCGCCCGCCTTCTCCGGGGCCTTGCTCACGAAGTACTCTGCTTGCGCGGTGAGGTTTCCCGGCCACAGGAAGTGATAGAAGCCGACCACGCATTCTGCGTCCCTGGCTCGTTTGACCTGTGCGGACAGGTGCGGATTGACGTACGAACCGCCTTCAGTGGCCTTGATGAGAACGAAGTCGAGTCCGTCCGTGTCGAAGGACGACTGATACGAGCTGACATCGACGCCATGCAGCATGGGCACCGCCTTCAAGTGGGCTCTGTGGTTCCGTTTCTCTCTCTGTACGTGCCCGCAGCCGCCGGTTCCCATCCGTCCCTCCCCAGGGGGAACGTTCTTCCGGCCACCCGGAATAGGTCTCCGCATCGGCGAGTTGGTGGAACGACAAGACGGCATTGCACTTCGCAGGCACCATCGGAAGGTCGGATCCATGAAGATCGGCATCATTGGAGCGGGCAACATCGGCGGCAACCTGACTCGGCGTCTCACCGCGCTCGGTCACGAGGTGTCCGTCGCCAATTCCCGTGGCCCGCAGACGCTCACGGCGCTCGCCGAGGAGACCGGAGCCACCCCGGTCACCGTGGCGGAGGCGGCACGAGGGGCGCGCGTCGTCGTCGTCACCATCCCGGTCAAGGCCGTCCCCGGCCTGCCCGCGGGGTTCCTCGACGGGGCGGCGGAGGGTGTGGTCGTCATCGACACCGGCAACTACTATCCGCAGCAGCGCGACGGCCGTATCGCCGCCATCGAGGACGGCCTGCCGGAAAGCAGGTGGACCGAGGAGCAGATCGGTCACCCGGTGATCAAGGCGTTCAACGGCACGTACGCGGAGGACATCCTCTCCAAGCCGCTCCCGAAGGGCAGCCCCGGCCGTCAGGCCCTGCCGGTCGCCGGTGACGACGCGGCCGCCAAGCACACCGTGCGCGACCTCATCGGCGAGCTGGGATTCGACACGGTGGACGCGGGCGGCCTGGACGAGTCGTGGCGCCAGCAGCCCGGCACGCCCGTCTACGGCAACCAGGGCGATGCCGAGACCATCGCAAAGGCGCTGGCCGAGGCGTCCCCGGAGCGTACGGCGGAGTGGCGCGCCTGACGGCTCGGCGCGCAGCTCCGTCCATCGGCGGCGGGGCGGCGACGGGGCGGGTTCCGGTCGGATTTATACCCAAACCCGCCCCTCGTCGGCTTGTGGCTCGCGCTCAGTCGTCGAAGCCCGTGCTGCGGCTGACCTTCTCCCAGGCCACTGTCTCGGCGCGGGCGGTGTCGAGGGCGGCGAAGACCGCGTCGGTCGCGTCGTTGCCGAGCGGCAGCCGCATCGGCGTCCTCTCGGCAGCCAGCGCGGCCAGGATCGCCGCGGCTGCCTTGTCGGGGTCGCCCTCCTGCTTGCCGTCCGAGCCGGGAAGGCTGGTACGGACCGGGCCGACCAACTCCTCGTACGCGGGGATGGCCGCGGTCTGGCGCAGTGCGCCTCCCCCGGCAAACCCGGTCCGGAACGATCCGGGTTCGACGATCAGGACCTTGATCCCGTGCGGGGCCACCTCGGCCGCGAGTGCCTCGGAGAGACCCTCCAGGGCGAACTTGGTCGCCGAGTAGGCGCCGACGCCGGGGAAGGAGAGCCGGCCGCCCATGCTGCTCATCTGCACGATCGCCCCTGAACCCTGGCGGCGCATGTGCGGAAGCGCCGCGCGGACCAGGGCGGCGGGGCCGAAGAAGTGCAGGTCCATCAGATCCCTCAGTTCGCGGTCGGTGGTCTCCTCGACCGCCCCGACCAGCCCGAGACCTGCGTTGTTGACGAGGACATCGATCCTCCCGTACCAGAGCGCCGTGTCGGCGACGACGGCGGCGATACGCGCCTGGTCGGTGACGTCCAGTTGCAGGGCGACCGCTCGGTCGGGGTGTGCGGCGATCAGGTCATCGAGCGCCTCGGGCCTGCGGGCCGTGGCCACGACGGTGTCTCCGGCGGCGAGGGCTGCTGCGGCGATCGACCTGCCGAAACCGGAGGATGCTCCCGTGATCAGCCAGACGCGGCCGGTCGGCTCGGTGCGGGCGTCCGGGGTGGCGGCGGTGTCGGCATTCATTCTTGACTCCACTTGTCCAAAGGGGTGTTGGGCAGTTCTGTTATGTCAGCCGACGCCTCTGTTGGTCCAAGACAAAGCCTCTCTCACTCCATAAAGACGATTTATCATCGCTGGATGGAACTGCGTCAGCTGCACTACCTCACCGTGATCGCCGAGGAGGGGAATCTGGGACGGGCCGCCCAGCGGCTGTACGTCAGCCAACCGGCCCTGTCCTACGCGCTGAAGAGCCTGGAATCGGAACTCGGTGTACGGCTCTTCGACCGGCACGCGGGTGGCGTGGCCGCCACCGCTGCCGGACTCGATGTCATCACCGAGGCCCGTCTCACACTGCTCCAGTCCGAGCGGGTGACAACCGCTGCCGAACGGCACCGGCGCGGCGAGACGGGCGTCCTGCGGGTGGGGTTCGAGGCGAGCGGGGCGGGCGAGTTGACCACTCGGGCCAGGGCGGAGTTCGCGCGGCGTCACCCGGGCGTACAGGTGGCGCCGAAGAGGTACGACTGGGGCCAGGAGGCCGCTGCGCTGCGCGACGGGCTTGCCGATGTCGCCTTTGTCTGGCTGCCCAATGACCTGACGAGGCTGCATGCCGAGGTCGTGCACTCCGAGCCACGGGTCGTCGGTCTGCCGTCCAGGCATCCGCTCGCCGGCCGCTCCGGTGTCTCCCTGCTCGATGTCGCCGACGAACCGCTGATGTGGACGGAGCGGGCGCCTCGCGAGTGGGTGGACTGGTGGGCGGTCAACCCCAGGCCGGACGGGTCGAGCCCGCGCTGGGGCCCGACCAACGACAACGTCGAGGAAATGCTGGAGCAGGTCGCGGAGGGGTCGGCGATCTGCTTCGCACCCTCCAGCATGGCGCAGTACTACGCCCGGCCGGATCTCTCGTGGGTCCCGCTGACGGATGCGGAGCCGCTGCGGACCGTGCTCGCGTGGGTGGACGGCGCGGACAACGCCCTGGTGCGGGGCTTCGCCGAGGTCGTACGTGAACTCGCGGCTGACGCACGTACGTTGCCCTGCGGCTGACTACCGTGCGTCGTCCGGTGCGGCCGGGAGGCTGTCCATGAACGAGCTGACGGAGAACACGGCGCGGCCGGGTCCGGGCGGGCCGTAACCGGG
Organism: Streptomyces sp. NPDC048411; assembly: GCF_040704695.1. Lineage (NCBI taxonomy): Bacteria > Bacillati > Actinomycetota > Actinomycetes > Kitasatosporales > Streptomycetaceae > Streptomyces > Streptomyces sp. NPDC048411. Next base: position 25,748 of record NZ_JBEZKL010000052.1, on the reverse strand, counting down.
CGGCGAGCTGAGCCCGTACTCCTCCATCGTCGAGCGGTACGCGTCCAGCAGCCGAATGTGGTACTCCAGTGGCGCACCGTCCGGGTTGGTCTTTCCCAGCGGCGTGGTGGGCTCCGGGCACCATGTCGTGAAGCGCGGGGTGATGCCGTGCGACATGAAGAACCGCAGGCCCTCGGTGGTCGAGTCGATGGCCTCGTCAACGGTCGTGAAGCCGAATGGCTCGGCCATCTCCACGCCCGCCACGAAGTTGGGAATGACATTGCGGGCGCCGAAGACCTCAGCGGAGTCCAGGATCCGGCGGTGCCACTCGTCGCGGCCCACGTAGCGCTCCTTGCCGGGGCAGTACAGCTCGAACAGTCGCCGGTCCCACACTTCGTAGTTCGGGTGGTAGATCTGGACGCCGTAGTCGTGGAAGCGCTGGACATCGGCTTTCGGCAGTGCCTGCGCGACGACCTTGCCGATCCAGCGGCCGGGGAAGGCGTCCTCGATCGCCTTGGCGTACTGCCCGTAGAAGTCGGCTTCGTCGCGCCCCCCGATGTGGGAGGTGATGGCGCCGCCGGTCAGGGTGTAGGCGGTGGAGGTCTTCGCGGTGTCGTAGCGGTCGATGATGGCGAGTGCTTCCAGCACCTCCTCGACCGGCTTGACCCCGGTGTAGGGACGTCCCGCCGCCTTGTGCTGGCGCCAGTTGTGGTTGATGTCGCAGTACTGGCACTCCTCCTTGGCACCGAAGTACTGGCAGACGCGGAAGACCGTCAGATAGACGAGGTAGCCCCACTGGATGGTGGGCGCGACCTCCATCACCGACTTGCCGTTGGAAAGCGTGTGCCGGTAGTAGTCCGGCATCGGCGGCAGGCCCACGTCCGAGATCCGCCTGCCGTCCAGGTACAGTCCCAGGACGCCGTCCTCGTCGGCCGCGACGCGGTAGGGCGACGCCGGGTTCACCCGTACCGAAACAACCGTGCGGCGCAGGTCGTACGGGCCTCCGGTGAGCACGATCTCCTCCGGCGGGCGTCGCAGTGCGGCCGCTCCCAGCTCCGGCAGGGTGCCGTGGTCGAAGGAGAAGATGAAGTACGACTTCGGCTTGACGTCGCCGTCCTCGTTGTCACTGAGCGCGGACTCGTCGAACGCCACGCCGCCGCGGAGGAGGTCCTCCTTGATGACGGCTTCCCGCGGCACGTGCGGGAACCGTTCCATGAGCCGCTCGATCAGGTGGGTGCGGCTGGGGTCGTTGCGGCTGGGCATGTACGGGGCTCCTCGGTCCGGTCGTCGAATGTTCTTCCGGGTACGCCACACTCTGCAACGAACCACGGACGTGATCCGTTCGCGACGCCCGTCCGCATCCCTTCGCTTCGCCGTCCGTGGACAGGAGACCTGCGATGCGCCGCACCATGTCCATGTCGGACAGCTTCGTGACCACCGCTGCTCCCAGTACGGTGTACGCGCAGCTCAGCGACCCTCCAGCGAGGGGATGTCGGAGCCCGGAAAGCCGTGGCGACATCGTGATTGGGGAGCGTCGGGATGCATACGTCAGCAGGAGTGCGGGACGGGTAAAGGGGACGCGGATGGGCAGCGAGCGCGACACCGGTTTCGAACCGGCCACCGGGGACGGCCCTTTGGCCCCGGGGCCGGCGGAGAAGCGTGCCGCGTCGGTGCGGACGGCGTGGGAGGGGCTGCTGCAGATCCGACGGCTGACCAACACCGGGCGGGCGGACCCGGAGGGCGTACCGGCTCAGTGGGAGCTCCATCGGATGGTGCGGGCGGTCGCGCTGGCGCTGGAAGCGGCCGGTGTGCCCGCATCGGCCGTTGATGCGTCCGGGCAGCGGGTCGCTTCGGGGTACCGCGTACAGGAGGGCGGGACGCCCGGCACCGTGCGGGTGGAGTGGCTCGGTCCGCCCGGCAGCGGGGCTTCGCACGAGGAGGAGGCGGAACTGACCCGGTGCGCGGCATCGCTGGGGCAACTGGGCTGGACAGCGCTGCTGTACCGCGGGCCGCGACGCCGACGGTTCCTGGAGGTCGAGCCATGAAATGTCACACGCGCATGTACCTGCAGAAGGTCCTCGGTTACGGCTCCGCACGGACCGGACTCGCGATGCTTCCGGCAGCCCTGGTGATCGGCGGGGTGTCCCTGGCGGTCTCGGCCCGCCTCAATGCGCGCTTCGGTGAACGCCGGGTCCTGCTGAGCGGGCTCGTCATGCTGATCGGGGTCCTCGGACTGCTCGCTCGCGTGCCCGTACACGCGCACTACCTCACCGATCTGCTCCCGGTGATGCTGCTCGGGGCCGGTTTCGGTCTCGCCCTCCCGGCGCTGACCACGCTCGGCATGTCCGATGCGAAGGCCGATGACGCCGGGCTCGCGTCCGGCCTGTTCAACACCACCCAGCAGATCGGTATGGCGGTGGGCGTCGCCCTGCTGTCCACACTGGCGGCCTCCCGCACCCAGGGACTGCTCACGAAGGGAGAGAACCGGGCCAGGGCACTGACGGGCGGCTACCACCTGGCCTTCACCGTAGGCGCGGGCCTCCTCGTCGCCGCATTCACCGTCACGTTCACGGTGCTGCGCCCGGTGCGGCCGGTGCGGCCGGACCATCTCCACGCGGCGTCACGGAGCAGCACTCGAAACCTCTGAACGTCCCACCATCACTCCCGCGAAGGGCACGCCATGAGCGCGAACACGGAACGGACGAGCAAGGACCAGCAGCAGCCGGGTAACCGGGCCCGCGCCCCGCGTGCTCACCGATGGGCCACACCCGGGCCTGGTCGCTCCGCGCCCTGTGAAGCCTGAACTGTCCCCACGCTGTTCCAGCACGGACTCGCCCGCGCCGGCCGCATCGAAGTGCACCGCCCCGACGGCGATCACCGGTCCTCTGCCGGCAGCAGGACGACCAGCCGGGCGCCGGGTCGGTTGTCCTCGATGCGGGTGCTGCCGTGATGGGCCGTGACGGTGTCACGGACGATGGCGAGGCCGAGGCCGCTGCCACCGGTGTACCGGGCGCGGGCGTCGTCCAGGCGGGTGAAGCGTCCGAAGACGCGCTCCCGGTCGGCCTCGGGGATGCCGGGGCCGTCGTCGGCGACGACCAGCCGGGCGGTGCCGTCGAGGATGCGGAGGCTCACGTCGATACGGGTGGTGGCGTGGCGCAGGGCGTTGTCCAGCAGATTCCGTACGACACGGGCGAGGGCGTCCTCGTCGCCCTGCACACGTGCCGCGCCGACGGCGTGCTGGTCGATGACGAGCCGGGTGCGGCGGCGGGCCTGGCGCACCTCAGTGAAGACGATCTCGTCCAGGTCGACGGGACGGGTGCGCAGCCGGGGCCGGGCGTCGAGTCGCGCGAGTTGGAGCAGGTCGTCGACGAGCCGGGCGAGCCGTTCGGTCTCCCGGAGCAGGCCGGGGGCGAGGGTCTGCCAGTCGACGGAGCCGGGGTGATGGGCGGCGACTTCAAGGCGGGTGTGCAGGGTGCTGAGGGGGGTGCGCAGTTCGTGGGCGGCGTCCGCGATGAACCTTCGCCGCCGTTGGGTAGCTGTGTCCAGACGGGCCAGCAGGTCGTTGAAGGTCGTGGCCAGCCGGCCGAGCGCGTCGTCGGCGGGCGGTACGTCGACGCGGCGGCTCAGGTCGGACGCGGTGATCTCCGCGGTCTGGGCACGCATGGCGTCCACGGGGCGCAACGCGCGCCCAGTGAGCGACCACACGACTCCGGTGAGCAAGGCGACGACCGCCGGCACGCCCGTGGCCAGACCGACGGCGAGCTGGGCCAGACCGTGATCGACGCTCTCGGTGGGCACGGCCACGTACACGGTCACGGGATTGCGGGCCGTGCCCGCGGGGACGCCGACGGCACGCCACGTCCCGCTGCCCCCCACGGGAATGTTGTGGACGGTGTGGGCCCGCGGAATGCTGGACTCGCTCGCCGGGAAAGTGAACGCCCGTGGCCGACCGCGCAGATTGGCCGAACTGGAGCTCACCTTTCCCCCGGCGTCGACGACCTGTACGGCGACTTCCCCGTGGGCGGTGAGGGGCACTTCCGCAGGGATCCGGTCGCTGTCCTCGTACGATGCCACGACCTGGGCGCTTTGCAGGGCGGTCAGATCGAGACCGCTGATCAGGCTTGCGTGCAGCCAGACGACGAGCAGCGCGGCGGCTCCGGCCAGCCCGGCCGTCATGACCACGGCCGCGGCGGCGGTCAGCCGCAGCCGCAGCGACCGGCAGGCCCACCAGGACCGAACGATGGCGGACATCCGTCACCTCGCACCACTGCGCAGCCGGTAGCCGGCGCCGCGGACGGTCTCGATGGTCCGGCGGTCGAACGGGGCGTCGATCTTGCGCCGGAGGTAGCCGATATACACCTCGACGATGTTGGTGTCGCCGTCGAAGTGCTCGTCCCACACGTGGGAGAGGATGTCCGTCTTGCTGATCACCTCGTCGGGGTGCCTGAGCAGGTACTCCAGGAGCGTGAACTCCCGTGCCGTCAGGTCGATGTCACGGTACCCACGGCGACAGCGGTGACGCGCGGGGTCCAGGGTGAGGTCGCCGGCGGTGAGCACGGCGGGACGGGCGGGTGCTCCGCGACGCAGCAGGGCCCTCAGGTGGGCGACGAGCACGACGTAGGAGAACGGCTTCCTCAGGTAGTCGTCGGCGCCGAGGTCGAGGGCGTCCGCCTCGTCGTATTCCCCGTCCTTCGCCGTGAGCATCAGCACCGGCGTCCAGACCCTGGCCGCCCGCAGCCGTTTCAGGACCTCGTACCCCGACATGGAGGGCAGCATGATGTCCAGCCCGATGACGTCGTAGGGCTCGTGGAGAGCCCGCCACAGTCCGTCCGCGCCGTCGTGTGCGACGTCGGCGACGAAGCCCTCCGCGGCAAGCCCGTCGGCGATCGCCTCGGCGAGTGCTTGCTCGTCCTCGATGATCAGCATCCGCATGGCAGCCTCTCTCCATCCACCGTAGCTCCGGACCAGCGGCTGTTTGCTGAGAGGACCCTGAGGATCGGCTCGGCTCTCAGCCTCCTCTCAGTGCCCCGGTCACAGGCTGGAATCGTCAAACAGGCACGGCCAGGCAGGGTGAGGAACGATGAAGGGCCTCCGAGACGAGTGCCGGGACCGGGACCGGGACACCCGGGAGCGCATGCGGCACGACGACGACCGCGACCGGCGGGCAACCGACGTCCGGCGAGTCGGCGGGCGGCCCGAGGGACGGCGAGAGACGGACCTCGACGAGCGGCAGCGCCTGGTGCGCACGTCGCGCGTCGCCGATCAGCCATTCGGCTGACGGCACAGGCGGCCGGTCCGTGCTCCGCGGGGCGCGGACCGGCCGCCTGTGCCGTCAGCCGCTACGGATGGCGATCGCCGCGGTACGGCTTTCGTCCATGGTGACGTCTGCGATCGTCCAGCCCGGCAGCCCCTCGGCCGGCGCGGCGCCGGTGCCGACATAGTCGGTGGACAGCCCCCGGGTCAGGCCCGTGCCAAGGCCCTTGAGGTAGGCCTCCTCGCGCACCCAGGTCCGGGCGAAGGCCAGGGGCCGCTCGTCCTCGGGAAGGGCCGCGAGTTCGGCCTGCTCCCGCGGGTGCAGGTCAGGGACGAGTCCGGTCACGACGCCGGGCGCGGGGATGCGCTCCATGTCGACGCCGACGGCCGTGTCGGCAAGCGCGAGCAGGCAGCGGTCGCCGCTGTAGGCCAGGGAGAAGTGCGGTGTGCCGCCCACCACAACCGGCCGGCCGTGCGGTGCGCCGCACACCGGGCACGGCTCCTGGGTGAGCGCCACCTGCCGGGGCGCGACGCCGAGCCGGGCGGCGAGGAGGAGGCGCAGTACGGTGTGCGCGGCGACGTACCGGTCGCGGATCATCGCCTGGGCGAAGCCGAGAGCCCGCCGCCGCTCTTCGGCGTGCAGCGACGTCGGCGCAATCCGTGGGTCCGCGCGCACGAGCCACAGGGCGGGCGGCGAGGTCACCCCTGCATCACCGCCTCCACCAGGTCCAGGGCCAGATCCCGGGTGTGGTGAACCGGCAGGCCGTGGTCGGTGTACCAGCCGTCCGTGGCCTCCGGGTGCGGCCCGGTGACCGCCACGCGGCCGCCGCCGAAGGGGGCCACGAGGGCGGCGAGGGTGCCGTTGTCGTAGGTGGCGAGTACCCGGGCGTCGGCGTTCTCATCGAGGACGAAGAGGGGGCCGTCCTGGAAGAACACGGTGCGTGGGCAGCCCCGCCACGACACCCGGACCAGCGTGTTGCCCTCGTCATGGACGGTGGCCCCCGGGGAGGAGATGTACTGGTCGGTATCGCCAGGAAGGAGACCGAAGCCCGGGGTGGCCCCGGCGAGGTAGCCGCCGAGGCAGAATCCCAGATAGCGCCCGCCGTCGTGGACGAAGTCGCGGATCGCCCGGCGCTGCCGCCGCAGTTTCCGGTAGGCGCGGGAGAGCGTGCCGCCCCCGGGCTGGGCGTACAGCGCGGCGTGGGACAGGGACTCGGCCGACAGCGGGAGTGCCTCGTCCGGGCCGGTGAAAAGGACGTCCAGATCCCACGGACCGGAGGCAAGAAGTCCGGCGACCGCCTCGGGGCAGCCGGGCAGCGAGGCCGGCCCTCGATAGACGAGGGCGAGGGGGCGGCGCCCCGCGGTGGTGTCGGAGTGCGCCATGGCTGCCTCAGCTCGCATGCTTCGTCGGCTTGGACCTCGTACGCGGCCCGGTGGCCGCTGCGGTGAGCCCCTCGGCGGGGAGCCCGTGCCAGCTCGTTCCCGGCGTCAGCCGCTCGCCCTTCATGACCAGGGACAGTGCCCCGAGCCGGACATCGGCGCCCACCACCGCGTCGTAGAGCACGATCGTCCGCGGCCCGATGCTCGCGCCGGGGCCGACGGTCACTGTCGACATTTTCATCACGCGGTCCTCGAACAGGTGGGTCTGCAGAGAGACGTGCAGGCCGATCGCGGCGTCGTCGCCCACCTCCACCAGGTCGAACTCGGTGAGGTACGTGGTTCCCATCCAGGTGCGCCGTCCGATGGCGGCGCCGAACCGGCGGAGCACCGGCGGCAGGAACGGCGTCCCCACCAGGAGGGCCACGCCTGCCGGGACCGCGGCCGACTCGAAGAGACCGGTGACGAATTCCGTACGGCGCACGAACAGGCTCCACAGGGGCTCGACGCGCGGCCGGTACCTTCCGGCGACCACCCACTTGGCCAGCGCGCAGTACCCGATGACAGCCAGCACCGCGCCCATGGCGAGGAACGGCGACACGAGCAGCGGCACCAGCAGCCCTGTACGGCGGGCAACGCCGGTCAGGGCGAGCAGGTACAGGAAGGCACTGGTGGCGAGCACCGAGGCGGGCATGGTGGCGCGGAAGAACTCGATGGCCAGGCGGCCGAGCACGGCCTTGCGGGTGGGCCGGAACGTCAGCTCCTCGGGGTACGAACCACTGGCCTGGCGTACCGGCAGCCGCAGTGCGGGCGAGCCCAGCCAGGTGCTGTCGGCGGGCACCCGGTCCGGGGGCGGCACCGTGCCCACTCCGATCAGACTGCCCGGGCCGAGCCGCGCTCCGGCGGGAACGAGCGCCGCGTTGCCGACGAACGCGCGTCCGCCGACCTCGGTGGGCCGGAACGCCATGCGGTCGGCCGCGAAGGTGGCGACGCCGACGCCGGCCTTGTCGGCGACGAAGCTGCCGTCACCGAGGGTGAGCAGGTCCGGGTCGATGTGCGACGCGGTGGAGACTTCGGCGCGCCGGCCGATGCGGGCGCCGAGCAGCCGCAGCCACGGAACCGTGTAGAGCGTGGCGTAGAGCGAGTTGGTGAGGAGCAGGCTGTGTTCCAGCAGCTTGTCGGCGATCCACTTGCGCACGCCGAGTGCCGAGCGCGCCGGGTGGATCCCCAGGGGTGTTCTCGGCAGGACAACCCGCTTCCCGGCGGCGACTGCCAGGCACACCGTGGCCACGAAGACCGGGCCGGACAGCGCGGTGGCGGCCAGACCGGCGGTCGTGCCGACGTGCAGCCAGGCCCACCAGAACACGGCGAAGCTCGGCAGGGGCATGGCGATCACGGCCACTTCCAGCAGGGCCAGGCCGAGCAGGGCGGCGGCCAGCTGCCGCGGGCGCCAGCGGTCCGTCTCGGCTCGGCTTCGCAGCATCGTCTCGACGAGCGGGGAGAGTGCCTCGACCCGGCGTGCGGGCGATCCGACGCGGCGCGCTCCGGCGGGTACCGCCTCATCGGGGCCTGCCACGGACTGCTCGCCGAGCGCGGACCCGGGGCCCAGACACGCGCCGGGCTCGAGGACCGCGTTGGCGCCGACGTACGCCCGCTCGCCGATGGTGATGGGGGCAACCGTGACCCATCCGTCGGTGACCTGCCAGGGGCGAAGCGTGGCGCCGTAGCCGATCGCGGCGTCGCGGTCGATGCGCAGCAAGGTGGGCAGGCCGACGAGGCTGGTGGCGATGGAGGTGCTGGGGCCGATGCGCGCGCCGAGGAGCCGCAGGTAGGGACCCATCAGAGGGGACCCGCTGAGCATCCGCACAGGGCCGATCTCGATCAGCAGCACGTCCAGCGCCCACAGTCGCAGGTAGGTCGCTCCCCACAGCGGGTACCGGCCGGGCCGGATGCCCGCCGCCAGCGGTCGCGCGAGAGCGAGGGGAACGAGCCAGCGTACGGCGGCGTAACCGGCCAGCACGGCGATCGTCGGCCCCACAGCCCCGAAGCCCGATACCTGCCCGTGGTGCAGTGCATAGGAGAAGGCCACCGGTCCCGACAACAGGAAGAGCAGCCCGTAGAAGGCCGCCGCCTGGGCCAGGCCGGCGCGCGCGATCCTCGCGCGGCCGTGCCGCAGGGGCGCCGGGCGGGGCTGCTCCGACGGGCGAGCGGCATCCGCGGAGGCACGCAGGCGTGCCGCGAACGCGCGCACGGTCGGGTTCTCGTACAGGTCGCGCAGTGTGGGGCCGGTCCCGCCGTCCCGGCCGCGCAGCAGCGACACGGCGCGGGCGGCGAGCAGGGAGTGACCGCCGAGATCGGTGAAGAAGTCGGCCTCCGCCGACAGCTCCTCAGATGCGATGCCGAGCGCCTGCGCCCAGGCGCTGCGTACCCTCGTCTCCAGTTCGCCGCGGGCCGGCGCCACGTGGCCGGTGCCGACGAGCCGACGGCCGGTCGGTGCGGGCAGCCGCGTGCGGTCGGTCTTGCCGCTCGGCATGACCGGCAGCTGGTCGAGGAAGTCCAGCGCCGAGGGCACCATGTAGGCGGGCAGCGAGCGCCGCAGGCGCTCGTGCAGCCGGGCGGCGAGGGCGTCGTCGGGAAGCGCGCCGTTCTTGGTGCGCACGACGTAGGCGGCGAGAACGCGGTCGCCGTCGTGCCCGTTGCGCGCGGCCACGAGGGCGGTGCCCGCCTGGGCCACGCCGGGGTCCTCCAGCAGTACGTTGTCGATCTCGTCCAGCGACACCCGGTAGCCGCGGATCTTCACCTCGGCGTCGGCCCGGCCGAGGTACTCGATCTCCCCTTCGTCGGTCATCCTGCCGAGGTCTCCGGTGCGGTACAGGCGGCCGCCGCCGGGCGCCAGGGGGTGCTCGACGAAGCGGTCCGCGGTCAGGTCCGGCCGGCCCGCGTAGCCACGGGCGAGGCCGGGACCGCCCAGGCAGATCTCGCCGACGGCGCCGTGCGGCACCGGCCGGCGCCGCTCGTCGAGGAGGACTGCCGAGTACGTCGGCAGGGGGCGGCCGATGGTCACCGGTCGCCCCGGTAGAAGTTCCTGCCAGGTCGCCGTGACGGTGGCCTCGGTCGGCCCGTATGTGTTGAGGATGCGCCGTCCCGGCCTGCTCCACCGTTGGACGAGTGAGGCAGGGCACGCCTCACCGCCCACGACGACGCTGCGGATCCGCGGGAGGTCGCGCGGGATCGTCGCCAGCAGCGTCGGTACGCAGTACAGCATGGTCACGTCGTGCTCCTCGAGGAAGTCGGCGAGTTCGTCGCCGAGCCGTCCCGAGCCGTCCGGTCCGGCAACGAGCGTGGCGCCGGCCGCCCAGGTGGGCCAGATCTCCTCGATGGAGAAGTCGAACGAGATGGTCATGCCCTGGTACACCCGGTCCTGCGGCCGGACGCCGTAGATCGGGGACACGACGCGCAGGAAGTTGCAGATGCTCGACTGGGCGATCTCCACGCCTTTGGGCCGGCCGCTGGACCCCGAGGTGTACATGACGTAGGCGAGAGGATCATCCTCGTCCCGGGCCTCGGCAGGCGGGCGCGAGGACGCCACTGACGGCAGATCTCCGGCGCACGCGTCGATCTCGATCACCGGGCACACCCGGCGCGGCCCCGCCCAGGTGGCGTCGGCCGCGAGAGCGGACGTGGTCAGCACCACGGTGGCGCCCGCGTCACTCAAGATGAAGGCGACCCGGTCGGGCGGCGCCGCGGGGTCGATCGGCACGAATGCCGCGCCCGTCTTGCAGACGCCCAGCATGTACACGTACATGTCCACGGACCGGGGCAGCAGCAGAGCCGCGCGCCTGCCCGGACCGATGCCGATACTGCGCAGCCGGTGGGCGACTCGATTGGCTCGGGCGTCGAGGCCTGCGTAGGTCAGACGGTGTGATCCGCATTCGAGGGCGACGGCCGACGGTGTGCGGTCGCACGCGTCCTCGAAGAAACAGTGCAGTCTGCCGGTGGTGTCCGCAGCCCTCGGGGCCGTGCGGCCCCGAGCCGGATCGACGGGGAGGGCGACGGTACGCGGGGCCATGGGCTCCATCCTTCCGGTCCACGAGGTGCTCGGTCGTTCCCGGTCACTCCTCCAGCCTGGGTGGCGTCCGCTGAGAGGACGCTGAGAAACGGATCCACGCGTGGCAGCACCGCTCTCCCGGTGGGTGGCCTGCGGCCCCTCCAGCGACCGCACCCGCGCCACCAGGAACTCCCGCAACTCCGCCTCGCCAGCGCATCTTCGGTCGTGAGCCATGGAACCAAGCGTGTTGGTTTTTGTTACTTCTCTTGCCCTTCTGATGAGTTGACCTCTATCTTCATGGCGTCGAATTCATCGGATGTCAAGCTCGGTTCTCAGAAAGGGACACCATGAGATCCATGCAGCCGCGGGGTGCCCGTACTCCCTGCCGCTTCAAGGCGCTTGCCTCTGCTGTCGCAGCGTGCGGTGTTGCGGCCCTCTGTGTCACGCCCCCCGCTGTCGCCTCCGAGAAGAATGTGAGCCAGGTTCAACAGACTTCAGTCATCGGATCTGCGTCGAGCCAAGCGTCGGTCGACAACACCAGGCGTACCGTCGTTGAGGTCACGGACTTCGGCGCGGACCCCACCGGAAAGTCGGATTCGGCGGCCGGGGTCGCAGCCGCCATAGCGCATGCGAAGAGCATCGACCGTCCCACCACCATCCACTTCGCGCCCGGCACGTACCAGATCTATCCAGAGCACACCCCCAAGCGGGAGCTCTACGTCAGCAACACGATCGGCGCGGACCAGTCGTTGAAGACGAAGAACATCGGCATTCTCCTCGAGGACATGCACGACGTCGTGGTCGACGGCGGCGGCTCGACGATCCTCGACCACGGATTCCAGACCGTGTTCGCCGCGATCCGATCCACCAAGGTGCGGTTCACCAACTTCTCGCAGGACTGGGTCGCTCCCAAGACAGTCGATATCACGGTGGCCGAGACCGGCGTCACGAAAGGACGGGCCTACCGCATCATCACTGTGCCCCGGACCTATCACTACGCCGTGGAGGGCACCTCGGTGCGGTGGTCCGGCGAGCGGAGCCCGGCGACTGGGCAGCCGTACTGGACGGGTACGAACTCCTTCAACTACGCGCAAGTCCACGACCCTGCGTCCAACAGGACCTGGCGCACATCGAACCCGGTCTTCAAGAACGTCGCCAAGATCACCGACCTGGGTGGTAACCGACTGGAGATCGTCTACGCCAACGGCACCGCGCCGATGGACGACGGATACGTCTACGCGATGCGCGAGACCACACGGGACACCCCGGCCGCCCTGTTCTGGGAATCGGCCCGGGTCACCGTCGACCATCTGCGGCTCGGTTATCTCCACGGCTTCGGAATGGTCGGCCAGTTCAGCAAGGACATCACCATCGACTCGGTCGCGTTCAAGACCGATCGCAGCACCGGGCGCGTCACATCGAGCTTCGCCGACCACATCCAGATGTCCGGCGTCAAGGGCACCGTTCGCATCACCAACTGCGTCTTCGACAACCCGCAGGACGACCCCATCAACGTCCACGGCACCTATCTCCAGGTGACCGCCGTGGAAGCGAAGCGGAAAAAGCTGCACCTTCGGTACATGCACAACGAGACGTCGGGCTTTCCGCAGTTCCACCCCGGCGACGAGATCGAACTGGTCAACAAGCACACCATGCTGGCGGTGCCCGGCGCGACGGCCACCGTGGTCTCGGTGGACGGACCCACAGGCACGAGCGTCCCTGCCGGCGCCGATCCGGAGACGTACCTGCGCACCATGACCGTGGCTGTCGACCGGCACCTGCCCGAGTCGGTCGTCGACGCCCCCGGCGACTACGCCGCGGAGAACATCAGCTATACGCCGTCCGTCGAGATCAAGGGCAATACCTTCCAGGCGGTCCCCACCCGAGGCATTCTCGTCACCACCCGCAAGCCCGTGCGGATTGAGAACAACCACTTCGACGGCATGAGCATGTCCAGCATCTACATCTCGTCCGATGCGCAATCCTGGTACGAGTCCGGACCCGTACGAGACGTCGTCATCCGCGGCAACGTCTTCGACCGCCCGGCGAGCCCGGTCATCTCCTTCGACCCCACCAACCAGGATCTCGTCGCCGGCCAGCCGGTGCACCGCAACGTCCTCATCGAGGACAACGACTTCAACCTCACCTCCGCAACGGTGGTCTCCGGCCGTAGTGTCGGTGCCCTGACCTTCCGCGGCAACAGGATCCAGCACTACGCCCACCTGCATCTGACCGGGCCGGACCAACCGCTGTACATCGGAGGCACCGCAAATCTCTCCACGGACGCTCCGCCCCCGAGCAGCACCGTGCCGCTGTTCACCTTCGACGGTGCCAACGACATCAACCTCGCCGGCAACACCTATGACGACGGCTTCAACAAGCGTGTCAACACCGCCGACATGGCCGCCTCAGAGGTCACCGTCACCGGCGACGGTCTGGCCCTGAATGCCGACAACATCACCAGCGCACCCGCAGTCACCTACACCAGTTCGAACCCCTCCGTCGCCACGGTTGACACCCAGGGCCTGGTCACAGGGGTCGGCATCGGGCAGTCCGTCGTCACCGCCCAGGCCACGATCGGCGGCAAGCAAGTCCGCTCCAACCCTGTGACAGTATCGGTGGCGCCCCCGCCGGACCCGCCGAAGGGCCAGGCGTGGGTGAGCGATCTGACCTTCGTCTCCGAGACCAACGGCTGGGGCCCCGTCGAACGCGACCACAGCAACGGCGAACAGGCCGCCGATGACGGCGGGCCCATCACGATAGGCACCGCTGCCTTTACCAAGGGTCTCGGCGTGCACGCGGCCTCCGACGTCGGGCTCTACCTCGGCAAGCAGTGTTCCAAGCTCACTGCGGCCGTCGGCGTCGACGCGGAGGCCGCGGCCGGCGGCAGCGTGATCTTCGAAGTCTGGGCGGACGGCAAGCAAGTGTGGAAGAGCCCTCTCCTGACCGGCACTGAGCCGGCGAGCCCCGTCGACGTCGACCTCGCCGGGGCGACCATGCTCCACCTACGCGTCACCGACGGCGGCGACGGCAACCAGTACGACCATGCCGACTGGGCGGACGCGCGGCTCACCTGCTGAGTTGTCAAGCAGTCCAGGGCACGCCCGATGGCCCGCCCGCGCCGAGTGTGCCCCGGACTGACGCTTCCAGGCTGGTCCGGATCTGCTCCTGTCTGTGTTCGGCCCCATGGCCAGATCCACATCATGGTGGAACCCTGTTTCTGATCCGGGCGCCGCCAGCGCGAACGAGGCAAAAGTCCAGCCAGCACCGATCAAGTTGCGGCGGGTGTGCACGTGGTGCTGCCTTCCTAGCCGGAGGTGACGCCCGGCCGGGTGGGACGGACAGGACATTGAGGGGGCTTCTGGCCAAGCTCCTATCAGGTCACGTTCCACCTGGCCGGAGCCATGAAGAACGGGTCCCGGCAGCCGGACGAACCCATCGCAGAACAGACCAGCAGGACGTCGGTCAGACCCAGTGCCACGGCCACCGGAACCCGGCTACGAGTATCAATGTCAGACCCATGAGAGATGCTTGATGGTCCGACACCTCTGACCAGGAGATGCTGAGATGCGCAATGACGAACTCGTCGCGGCCCAGGCGTACGTCCGGCTGCTGGAGGCCACTCGGGCCGCCCTCGCGGACCCGGACGAGTCGCCGTTGTACCTGCCCCTGCTCGCCTCGCCGATGGCGGAGGCCGACGGTGCACTGCAACGTGCAGGGCTCTGCGGCAATGAGGCCCGGTTCTTCGACCTCGTGCGAACCCTGCAGCCGAGCATGTCCGGCAGCGGTTGCTGAGCAGCACGGGACATTGCATACCGCGCAGTGTGGCGGACCGGGCTGCGGCGCCCGCGGCGGCGGCCGGTTCGTTCCCGAGGGGAGGGAACCGGCGGCCGCCTCGGTCGGTGCCCTCGGACAAGCCGAGGCAGCGCGGCCGGCATGCCGGTGACACAGCGGTGCCAGCGCCCCTACGGTGGCTGCCATGACTGCAGCTCCACGGACGCTCGCACTCGCCCGCCCTGTTCGGGGCGTAAAGGTGTACCCACGTCCGACGGTCGGCGTCGACGTGCGGAAGGGTGGAGCCGGACTTCGAGTCGCTGCCGGAGGGAACGGTCCCGTCCTGCGAGTTCGCCTGCACAGCAGAGCCGGAACCGGCGGCGGAGTACGAAGAGTCTCTCGCCGGGCGCGTGATGCGGAAGCCGGCCGCCGAGGAGGTCACGGCTCCGGAGGCCCGCCGTGGCGATCCCGTCGGCGCCCGGGTCGTGGTGCGCGCCCTCTCGTGGCACTGGACCGATACCCGCGAGCAGACGTTCTTCCGCCAGGGCCCCACGCGGTGCGGGAGGCGCTGCGCCGCGTGGCGCAGGACCGGTGAGCCCCTGCTGATCGAGACAAGGGTCAGACTGTTCTTCTGACCGCAGGCACGACGACAAGGACGGCGGTCCGCCGACGGTTCGAAGCAGCAGGAACGCCCGACGTCTCGTGGTGAACGACGAGACGTTCCTCTGGTCGGTCGGTCATGACCACGATGTCGAAGAGGGCACGTACCGCAACTGCCGCGAGATCCTCACGATCCGCCACTACCGCGCACGCGGGCGGCTCCTGATCGTGTTCCAGGAGGGCACCGGCCGGCTGGTCCCCGACGGCTTTCTCCCCTCGGGAGCCGTCGGCACCACGCAGGGCGGCTGGCTGAACCCGCACAAGCCCGGAACCGTCAGGGCCCTGCTCGACGAGGCGGTGTCCGGCGGGTGGCACCCGGACACCGCCTCGACCGAGCAGCTCGACGGCTGGGATCTCTTCGATGCGGTGGCCGCTCGCCGGAACACGGGGCCGCCCGAGCTCCCGCACACGTAGCCGGGCCCGTGAATCGTGCCCGGGTCGCCGCGTGCCTCAGCCGGCGGCCGAGGCGTCGCAGGCGAGTCCGAGTTCGCGGCCGCCCAAGGGGGTGAAGAACGCTGCCACGTCAGCCGTCGTGACCTGGTCCAGCCGGGCCGGGCTCCACTGCGGGTTGCGGTCCTTGTCGATGATCTGGGCGCGCACACCTTCCACCAGATCGGGCCGGGTGAAGGCGGTGCAGGAGACGCGGAACTCCTGATCGAGCACCCCCTCCAAGCTGTTGAGGAGCCGGGCGCTGCGCACCGAGGCAAGGGTCGCCTTGAGTGCGGTGGGCGACTTGGCCAGAATCGTCTCGGCGGTCTCCTTCGCGGCGGATACGCCGCAGTTCTGGAGCCGATCGACGATCTCCTCGACCGAGTCCGCCGCATAGCAGGCGTCGATCCAGTCGCGATGCGCGGCCAGTTCGGCGACCGGCGCCTCGGTGACGTACTGCCGCACCGCCTCCGTGACGTCGGCGGGCGTCGCGGCCCCGGCCAGTTCCCGGGTCATTTCCGGGAGATGCCGCGACGGTACGAAATGGTCCGCGAGCCCGCACAGCAGGGCGTCGGCTGCTCCGACGGCGTCCCCGGTGAGCGCCAGGTGGGTGCCGAGTTCACCGGGTGCGGAGGCGAGGAGATGGGTCCCGCCCACGTCGGGTACGAAGCCGATACCGGTCTCCGGCATGGCGACGCGGGAGCGTTCCGTGACGACACGGACACTTCCGTGGGCCGAGATGCCCACCCCGCCACCCATCACGATGCCGTCCATGAGCGCGACGTACGGCTTGGGGAAGCGGGCGATACGGGCATTCAGCCGGTACTCGTCACGCCAGAAGTCCAGCGATGCGGAGCCGCCCGCTCGGGCGTCCTCATATACGGCGCGGATGTCCCCGCCTGCGCAGAGGCCACGCTCCCCCGCCCCGCTGATCAGCACCGCCGTCACCGAGTCGTCGTGTTCTGCCCCGGTGAGGGCTTCATCGACGCGGAGCACCATGGTGTGGGTCAGCGCGTTCAGTGCGCGTGGGCGGTTGAGCGTGATGTGCCGGGTGCGGCCCTCGGTGTGCAGCAGGACGGGGTCTTCGTTGTTCATCAGTGCGCTCCGGTCAGCCCCTGGGTTGTATCGCCCGCCGGTCACGGACGATCTTCCGTTGCTCATTCTGCGATGGCGGTCCGCAGGTCGGGGCAGCAGGGGTACCGAGGACCCGCAGGGACGCGTTCGGCGGGCCAGTGGGGACGCCGGCTCCGCTGTGGCAGTACTCGAGGCCAGGTTCGACAATTGAGACACGTACAAGACACACATACAGGCCGTACTGTCCGCCAATCCCGCCGGACGATCTCCGGAGCAGGAATGACCGACCACGACCAGGAGCCAGACTCCGACGATACGCCCCGCCTGCAGATCGACCGGCCGTACAGTGGCGAGACCGGGACGGAGGAACGGCTTGCCCTGAATCGCACGGGCAGCTTCGAGTGGGACCTGGATGCGCGGTCACTGGACATCGACGCGGCAGGTCTGCTCGTCTTCGGACTGGACCCGGAGGAGTTCACCCCCGACCCGGGAATTCTGGTTTCACGGCTCGACCCGGCGGAACGGGCCCGGCTGGAACTTACGATCAACGAGGCCATCACGCGTGGCCACAGTTCGTACAGCGTCCATTTCCAGGTTCCGCGTGAGAACGGCACCCACCAGTGGACACATGTCCAGGCGCGCATTCTGCGGAGGGACGACGGGCGGGCGCACCGGGTCATCGGGGTCGTGCGAGACGCGACGGCGGAGGTCACCCATTCGGCCTTCGTGCTGGACCTGGAGAAACGCCGCCAACGACAGACAAGCATCGTTGAACGCACAACAAGTGCGATGTCGCGTGCGGTGAGCGTGAACGACGTGACCGCCACACTCACCGGTCCCAGCGGTCTGGCCATGCTCGGCGCGGACGGGCTCGCCCTCGGTCTGGTGGAGAACACCTCCCTGAATGTCATCGCGGTGAGCGGGGTCGCGCCGGAGAGCATCATCGAGATCGGGTCCGGGACCCTCGATCCGCGGTTCCCACTGGCCGATACGGTCCTGAGCGGTCGGCCCTGTTTCGTGACCTCGACCGTCGGCCTCCTGCGGCGGTATCCGGCCCTGGAGCCGTACAGGGACCAGCTGAAGTTCCGCGCCGCCGCTTACCTTCCGCTGGTCGCGCAGGCGCGATCACTGGGCGGTCTCGCGCTCTTCTACTGCGAGCGGACGGCCTTCAACGCCGACGAACGCAACCTGTGTCTGGGGCTCGCGGCGATCGTGGCCCAGTCACTGCAGCGGGCGACCCTCTTCGACGAGGAGCGGGAGTTCGCCACCGGGCTGCAGTCGGCGATGCTTCCCCGGCGGATCCAGGAGATCGAGGGCGGCGAGATCGCCGTGCGCTACCACGCGGCACGCAGCGGGCGGCAGGTCGGCGGCGACTGGTACGACGTGATCGCGCTGCCCAAGAACCGCTTCGGCATCGTCGTGGGCGACGTGGAAGGACATGACACCCATGCGGCCGCCATCATGGGCCAGCTGCGCATCGCCCTGCGCGCGTACGCGGGCGAGGGACACCCGCCGGCGACGGTGCTGGCCCGGGCCTCGCGCTTTCTCGCCGAACTGGACACGGACCGCTTCGCCACCTGCACATACGCGCAGGTCGACCTCCCCTCGGGTACCGTACGCGTGGTCCGCGCCGGGCACTTCGGTCCGCTGATCCGACACATGGACGGCCGGGTCGGCACTCCGCAGATACGGGGCGGTCTGCCCCTGGGGCTCTCCACCGACTTCGAGAACGAGGAGTACCCGGAGACGCGTCTCGACCTGGTGCCCGGCGAAACCCTCGTCCTGTACACCGATGGGCTGGTGGAGAAACCGGGCGCCGATATCGAATCGGGTGTCCGTGCGCTGATCCACGAGGTGAGCACGGGGCCCGCGAGTGCGCAGGCACTGGCCGATCATTTGTCCGACCGGCTCTGGGAGCGCTGGGGCGCGGGGGACGATGTGGCGCTGCTGATCCTCCGGCGCAGTCCGGACCCGGGTTCGCGGCGGGCGCCGCGCTTGCACCAGTACATCCACCAGGCGGATCCCGAGGGTCTCTCCGATGCCCGCTCCATCGTGCGTCAGGCACTGCGGGACTGGAACATGGCCGATCTCGCCGACGATGCCGAACTGGTCACCGGTGAGCTGCTGGTGAATGTGCTTCTGCACACCGAGGGCGGGGCAGTGCTCACGTTGGAGGTCCTGCCGGAGCCTGTCCGCCGGGTGCGGCTTTCGGTGCAGGACCGCTCCAGTGCCTGGCCGAGGCGCCGGACTCCCGGCGAGACAGCGACATCGGGACGCGGTCTGCTGCTTCTCGACGCGGTCGCCGTGCGCTGGGGCGTCGAGCCGCGCGGCGAGGGGAAGGCCGTGTGGTGCGAGATCGGACCTGCCACACTGCCCGCCTCCGGGCCGCCGGTCGCCGCCGCGGAGACCCATGAGTCCGCGGAGCATGTGGAGACCCCGGGTCCGTCCGAGTCCACGGAGGAACGACGTTGAGAAAGCTGTGAGTTGAGGAAGCGCTGAGGGGCGCGCCGTCACGCAATGCGTGATACGGCACGCCCCTCGTCCGGCGGTCTCGGCGTGGTCCTGCGCCCGAACCGGCGGACTACTGAGCTACGTCAGCCCTGCGTGGTACGACGCTTGCGCACCGACCACATGATGCCGCCACCGGCCAGCAGCACGGCGACAGCCGCACCACCGATGATGGGCGTGGCGGACGACGAACCGGTCTCGGCCAGGTCGGGCGAGCTGGGGCTCGGCGAGGCCGCGGCAGGCGCGGTCTCGGGAGAGCTCTGGCTCGGCGTGGCGCTCGGCGCGGGCGCCTCCGTCGTGGGCTCCTCGGCGGGCTTCGACTCGGACGGCGTCGGCGTGGCCGTCGGGGTGTTGTCCTCACACACCGGTGCCTGCTTGGTGTCGTCCTTCGAGAACCGGTCGCCGTCGCCGGCCTTCACCACCAGGTGGACTGTCAGTTCCTGGTCATGCTTCGGCAGTTCGAGCGTCTTGTGGAACTCCTTGCCGAATGTCTCGGTGGGCAGGAGGTCCTTGCCGTCAACAGTGACGGTCACCGTGTTGGCGACGTCGTTGTTGTAGGCGGTCAGGTCAAGCGTCACTTCATTACAGGTCACGGCCCAGGTGGGGGTGTGAGCTGCGGCCGGGCCGGCGGAAAGGACCGCGCCGGTCAGGCCGACAACCGTAGCGGCCGCGAATGTCCCCGCGGCACGCAACGATCTCCTGGGTATGGTCATGGATTGTTCCTCCACATGTTTCATCGCTGAATAGCGGTGAGGCGCACAGTACTGCCCAGCTCACAGGTTCACGCAGCCGCCCCATGGACCACACGGGTTCACAACTGTCAACAGATCAGCCCGGGTTGGCATATGACGGACACTTCGTTCAACGTGGAGCAATGTGGACGGTGGCATGACGTAAGCTTTCACTGCCGGACCGTATCGAACGGCCGTCAGTCAGAATGGCGGTACCTGATCTGCAGGCCGACGAAGCCTTTCGATCGAGATCCGGGACCATGAACTCGAGGCGTCCCCACGGCAGTAGCGAGGGATTCCGTGCTGCCGGGAGTCGCCGTACATTCAGCGCTCCGACGTGACCAGGTACTCCGCCGCTGCGGCGATACCCACGTACCGACAGTTCACGGCCGCCTTGAGCTCACCTCCCCACGCATACGGACCCTCCCTGCGCGCACCCCAGCTCCTGTACCCGAGCCCCCGCCAGATGGGGGTCACCCGCGGAACCCGACGATGTCCTGGGCGGGAAAAGTGCTGGAGATCGCGTTCCCCTTCAGGCATCCTGACCGCATGTTGATCAGGGAAGCCAACCCCGAGGACTGGGCCGCCATCTGGCCCTTCTTCCACACCATCGTCGCCGCAGGTGAGACCTTCACCTATCCGACGGATCTCGGCCAGGACCAAGGCTGTGACTGGTGGATCCTGCCATCCCCCAACCGGACCGTCGTCGCGGTGGACGACTCGGGTACGGTCCTGGGCACGGCAAAGATGAACCGCAACCACATGGGCAACGGATCGCACATCGCGAGCGCCAGCTACATGGTCGACCCGGCGCACTCCGGGCAGGGCGTGGGGCGCGCGCTATGCGAATACACGATGCAGTGGGCACGTGCTGCGGGCTACCGAGCCATGCAGTTCAACGCGGTGGTGGAGACCAACGTCCATGCGGTGAACCTGTACCGGGCACTCGGCTTTGAGGTACTGGGCACACTGCCGGAGGGCTTCCGCCACCCGAAGAAGGGCTACGTCGGGCTGCACATCATGCACCGCGCTCTGTGAAAAGCGCCGGGGACTGGTCCGGTACCGCACGATTCCGGAGCGCTGCTGCCTTCAGTCGAACTTTGAAAGAAGTCCAGCGCGTCTCCGGCCAATTGTGCTCCCCTCCGACCCCCTGCTGGTGAGGTTCCCCTCGTAGCGTGGAGTCCCTGACAGCAGGGGATGTTGGTTGTGTGCCTCAGCCCCTGACCTGCGTTCCTCGCGGATGGCACGATGGGCACCATGCATGATCAAGAAACTCTTGCTGCCCAGGCTCTACGTTTGGTCACGACCCGCTTCCCAGATGCCCTGGGTGCCATGCTGGGGGGATCGGTTGCCCAGGGCCGCGCCACCGCGGCCAGCGACTTGGACGTGGCCATCCTCCTGCCGGACACAGACGTCAGCCGCCGTGAGGTAGTGCGCCATGAGGGCCGCCTGGCTGAGCTGTTCCTGAACACTCTTGCGGACATACCGGAATTCTTCGAGTGGGACAGAGCCCGTCGCCGCGGCACGGTCCTGTTCATCTATGACCAGGGCCTGCCGTTGATGGACCCGCACGGCGATCTTTCCCGTGCGCGCAATCAGGCCCGAGCGGTACTCGCGGCCGGTCCGCCTCCCCTCACGTCGGCGGAATGGGAACGAGGCCGCTACGGCCTCACCTGCTACATGGACGATCTGGTCGATACCCCGTCGGCCAACCGCTATGAACAGCTCGCACTCGCCGACTTCACCCTGCGCGAGGCTGCGCACCTGCTCACTGCCTACCACGGCGCCTGGACGGGCATCGGCAAGTGGTTGCCCCGCAGGCTGCTGAGCGCGGACCCAGTACGGGGAAAGGCACTGCTGGACGGCCATCAAGCTTTGGCGGAACATGCCGATCCCACTCCGTTGGCGTCTGCGGCTGAGGGGGTACTCGACCTGCTCGGCGGACCGCTGAGGGAAGGTTACGCACATCGCTGGCGCACCTGATCTGCCTGATCCGTCCGGCCTCCAACAGAACCCATCCGCTTTCCTTGTGTTACCTCAGTTCTGGGCTCAGGCTCCCTCGTCGGCCCGAGGCCTCGATGGAACGTTTCTGCGCGCAGGCAGTGGACCTTGGGCTGCCGTGATCGCCTTCACCGAACACCTCGACCACACCGTGTGGACCGTCGCTGTCCGAGCCGCTCCACGCGGGCACGTGAGAAGCCTCGGATCTTCGGTCCGGGGCTTCTCACGGCCCGGCGGAGGTTCGGGCCGTCGCTGGCTATCGGCGAAAGCGCACGTCCGCCTGGGCGCCTCCCGTTGCGGTCACCGACCCGCCAACGGCAGCAACAGCGGTTGCCGCCTCGGCGTTGTGCCTGAGGACCAGGACAACGGGGGCGACCATCGAGGCCGGACAGGTGGCCATCCTGCGCGGGCCGACCTGGACGTCGTGATCAGACAAGGTCGAACCGGTCGAGGTTCATCACCTTGTCCCACGCCGCGACGAAGTCGTTCACGAACTTCTTCTTCGCGTCATCGCCCGCGTAGACCTCCGCGAGCGCGCGCAGCTCGGAGTTCGACCCGAAGACGAGGTCGGCGCGGCTGCCGGTCCACTTGACCTCGCCCGTGGCGGCGTCGCGACCCTCGAATGTGTTCGCGTCCTCGGACGTTGCCTTCCACGTCGTGCCCAGGTCGAGCAGGTTGACGAAGAAGTCGTTGGTCAGAGACCCGGGGGTCGTGGTGAAGACGCCGAGCGGCGACTGCTGGTAGTTCGCGCCCAGGACGCGGAGGCCACCGACGAGAACGGTCATCTCGGGGGCGCTCAGGGTCAGCAGGTTCGCCCGGTCGATCAGCAGGTACTCAGCCGGCAGCCGGTTGCCCTTCCCGAGGTAGTTGCGGAATCCGTCGGCGGCCGGCTCGAGCGCGGCGAACGACTCCACGTCGGTCTGTTCCTGCGACGCGTCCACGCGGCCCGGCGTGAAGGGCACCTCGATGTCGAATCCGGCGTCCTTGGCGGCCTGCTCGACGGCCGCACCACCGGCGAGCACGATCAGATCGGCGAGCGAAACCTGTTTGCCGCCGGACCGGGTGGCGTTGAAGGACTCCTGGATCCCCTCCAGGGTGCGCAGCACCACCGCCAGCTGGTCGGGGTCGTTGACCGCCCACCCGTTCTGCGGCTGGAGGCGAATGCGCGCGCCGTTGGCGCCGCCACGCTTGTCGCTGCCACGGAAGGACGAGGCCGACGCCCACGCGGTGGAAACGAGCTGGGACACCGACAGGTCGGAGGCGAGGATCTGACCCTTGAGGGCGGCGATGTCCTCGGCGTCGATGAACTCGTGCGTCACCGCGGGGAGAGGGTCCTGCCACAGCAGCGTCTCGGCCGGGACCTCCGGGCCGAGGTAGCGCAGGGTCGGGCCCATGTCGCGGTGGGTCAGCTTGAACCACGCCCGGGCGAAGGCGTCCGCGAACTCGTCGGGGTTCTGGAGGAAGCGTCGCGAGATCTGCTCGTAGGCCGGGTCGAACCGGAGCGAGAGGTCGGTCGTCAACATCGTCGGGGCGTGGCTCTTCGACGGGTCGTGGGCATCGGGGACGGTGCCCGCCCCGGAGCTGTCCTTCGGCCTCCACTGGTGCGCACCGGCGGGGCTCTGGAACAGCTCCCACTCGTAGCCGAACAGGATCTCGAAGAAGCTGTTGTCCCAGGTCACCGGGGTGTTCGTCCATGTACCCTCGAGGCCGCTGGTGATCGTGTCGCCGCCCTTGCCGGTGCGATACGAGTTCCTCCAGCCGAGACCCTGCTCCTCGAGCGAGGCGCCCTCGGGGTCGGGGCCGACGTTTTCCGCGGGGCCCGCACCGTGCGTCTTGCCGAAGGTGTGACCGCCCGCGATCAGGGCGACCGTCTCCTCGTCGTTCATCGCCATCCGGCGGAACGTCTCACGGATGTCGCGGGCCGCGGCGAGCGGGTCCGGGTTGCCGTTCGGGCCCTCCGGGTTGACGTAGATGAGGCCCATCTGGACCGCGCCGAGGGGGTTTTCCAGCTCTCGGTCGCCGGTGTAGCGCTCATCGCCGAGCCAGGTGGTCTCGGGACCCCAGTAGACGTCCTCGTCGGGCTCCCACACGTCCGCACGACCGCCGCCGAAGCCGAAGGTCTTGAAGCCCATCGACTCCAGGGCGACGTTGCCGGCGAGGATCATGAGGTCGGCCCACGAGATGCTCTGGCCGTACTTCTTCTTGACCGGCCACAGCAGACGGCGGGCCTTGTCGAGGTTCCCGTTGTCCGGCCAGCTGTTGAGGGGGGCGAAGCGCTGCTGGCCGGCCCCGGCGCCGCCGCGGCCGTCGCTGATCCGGTAGGTGCCCGCGCTGTGCCACGCCATCCGGATCATGAACGGGCCGTAGTGACCGAAGTCGGCCGGCCACCAGTCCTGCGAGTCCGTCAGTACCTCCGCGATGTCCCGCTTCACGGCCGGGAGTTCGAGGCTCTTGAACGCCTCGGCGTAGTCGAACTCCTCGCCGAGGGGATTGGCCACAGCCGGGTTCTTGGCGAGGACCTTCAGGTTGAGCCGATCCGGCCACCACTGACGGTTTCCGCCGCCCTGAGTCGGGTGCGGGGCGCGCCCGTGCACGACCGGGCAACCACCTCCGCCTTCCGTTTTCGCGTCTACGACGACTGCATCGTGGTTCTCCGACATGGGAATCCTTCCGTACTGGGCGGATCACGGTGTTCAGGAACTGCGGGCGGTGGAACAGTCGGGGCACAGACTCCAGCAGATGGCCTCGGCCCATTGATCGAGCAGCCGTGGTCGTCGGACGCGGGCAGGCGGGGCGCCTCACCGACCGCGCGGTTCGACATCAGCGACGACACCGCACAACAGGGACACGGTGTGGTGGTGGTTGTCCCCGCGGCGTCGCTCGAACCGGGCCGGACTCCCGACCGGGTCGACGCGGCGTACGAGTCACGCCGCAGTGAGCGCGTGGAGGGCCTCATACACGTCCTCAAGGGAGATGAGGCCCACCGATCGCGCGCCCCGGAGGCGATCGCCTCGGTGCCGAGGTGGTCACCGTCCCGGACGGTCTCGAGCAGCGCGACGCGGGCGGCCGTCACCACCCGCAGGCCGGCACCGCACAGCTCCTCGGCGGTGGTCCCGTCACTCTGTCTCCTGCCGTACTGGAGTCTTCCTGTCCCTGGGCTATTGCCGAAACCGATCCTACGATGGACAGAGTCTCAGTCAAGAAGCGCGCCAAACCCATATTCGATCAGGGCCCCTACCTCCACTGGTAAATTCGGGTATCCCACCGAATCTGAATAGGTGAACCGTTATGAGTGACCTGCTGGAGCGACTGCGAGGACGCGGCTGGCGGATGACCTCCCAGCGGCGTGTCGTTGCGGAGGTCCTCGATGGCGACCACGTGCATCTCACGGCCGACGAGGTGCACGCCCGCGCGGCGCATCGACTGCCCGAGATCTCCCGGGCGACCGTCTACAACACCCTGGGCGAGATGGTCTCCCTCGGTGAGGTCATAGAGGTCTCCACCGACGGCCGCGCCAAACGCTACGACCCCAACGCACACCACCCGCACCAGCACTTGGTGTGCTCCAGCTGCGGCACCATCCGCGATGTCCACCCCACTGGCGATCCGCTGGCCGACCTCCCGGCGGTGGAACGGTTCGGCTTCACGGTCTCCGAGGCCGAGGTCACCTACCGCGGGCTGTGCCCATCCTGCGCCTAGGGCGTGTTTCGAAAGTAGCGTCGTCCGCCCGTAGGGCGGGCCTGGCGGCGTCTGGTGCGTGCGATCGCAAGGCGGCCGGAAGTCCTTGTGGCGAAGCTACGTCGAGAGGAACGCCTGTATTTCGGTTTCGATGACCACGGACTCGCCGTGGTCGAGAGCGATCAGGTGGAGACGGCACGGAGGGCGAGTCCGAAGCCGATCAGGGCGGTGGAGGA